>DATGMS010000352.1:0-8241 GCA_035307285.1 Cyclobacteriaceae bacterium | reverse complement strand
ATAGGTACTTTGGCGATGCGTTCGAATTGATCTACGACCTGCTGCCTCTTGAAGTCGAGCTGGGTTTCGTAGCTGATGTGCTGCCACTTGCAGCCGCCACAGACGCCAAAATGTTCACAGAAAGGGCTTACCCTGTCTTTGGAGAATTCATGGAATTTGATCGCTTCACCTTCCATAAAACTGCTTTTTCCCCGGGTGATCCGTACATCCACGACATCACCGGGAGCCACATTAGGAATAAAAACCACTTTTCCTTCATAATGCGCCACACTTTTTCCTTCTGCGGCGATTCTCTCCACCGTCAGGTTTTCCAAGACCTGGTTCTTTAATTTTCTCGACATAAGCCGCAAAATTACGAATTTTATTAAAATTGCGGCTGTTTATACACCACCCTGACGGGAAATAAAATTATCTCGCTCTCCGGTGAAATGATTATATTTAAATTTTAAGCAAAAATCTCAAAATGAGCATACACAATAAAGTCGTCATTGTGACAGGAGGTACCTCGGGAATCGGAGCGTCTTGTGCGAAGGTATTTGGAAGGCAAGGAGCTAAAATAGCCATAACAGGACGGAACCAGTCAAAGATAGACCATACCCTTTCTGTACTCCGCAGCGAGGGCATTGACTGCATGGGCATTTTGGCAGAAGCGGGGAGTGAAGAAGACAACCGGAGGATGGCAGCGAAGGTGAAGGCGAACTATGGACGAATAGATATTCTAATCAACAATGCCGGAATTTCAATGCGGGCGCTTTTTCAGGAGTTGGATTTGGATGTTTTTCGTAAGGTAATGGAGACCAATTTTTGGGGGTCGGTCTATGCCACCAAATTCTGTCTGGATGAAATTCTTAAACAGAAAGGAACTGTAGTTGCGATATCTTCCGTCAACGGCTTCCGTGGGACGCCCGCCCGTACGGCCTACACCGCCAGTAAGTATGCGATGAACGGATTTTTCGAGTCCCTAAGAACAGAAGTGATGAAGAGGGGGGTTCATGTGCTGGTGGCTTGCCCGGGATTCACCGCTTCAAATATCCGAAAAAATGCTTTGTTGGCAGACGGTTCTACCCAGACGGAATCGCCGAGGGAAGAAAATAGAATGATGACCTCAGATGAGGTGGCCGCTGCCATTCTTAAAGCTACTTTGAGGCGAAAAAGGGATTTGGTACTGACCACAGAAGGCAAATTGGCTTTCTTTTTGAACAAGTGGGTGCCTGGGATAATGGACAAGGTAGTTTATAATCATATGGCCAAAGAGAAGGATTCACCCTTTAAATAGAAGATCATGCTAAAGGATGTCTTTCAGGTTTATCTGAATCGATTGGTCGATCTTTCGGCCAGAAACCGTTCGGTATTCCTGCCCAAGTTGATTGCTTCCCAGATGATCGACCTGAAGGATTTCCATTTTCTGAACAACCATCCCTCTTTTTTTTACATTACCGAACTCCTTGGAAGAAAGAAGAATATTCCCCTGATCCATCTTGCAGATGCCAGGGACAAGAACGTCAATGAACTTTCCCAAAGATTAAAAAGACTGCAACAACATATTCAGTTGGTAGAACAGGAGACTGGGGAGAAGAATGTTTTCGTAGGTTGGCCATTTGTTGAGGGTAAATTGGTTAATGGCCAGCTGATCCGTGCCCCATTGATTTTCTTCCCAGTTTCGCTGATAAAGGACGAAAACAGTTGGTATATGGGTAAAAAGGCCGGGGATCGTCCTTTTCTCAATAAAGCGTTTTTGTTGGGGTATGCCCATGCCATGGGCAAGGAGCTGGATAAAGATTGGCTCGAAGCCTCCATGGAGGACTTTTCAAGAGACCCACGGGAATTTAGAACCCAGCTTTATCATTATTTAAATGAAGGGCTGACGCTGAATTTCAGCCAAGAATTGCTGGAAGATAAGCTGGATTTTTTTTCAGATATAGATAAGGCTGAATTTCAAAAGGAACAAAATACCGGGATATTGAAGCTAAAACCTTACGCAGTTCTGGGACAGTTTTCCCAAAAAAGCTCCTTCCTAATCAATGATTATGAATCTCTTCTTTCAAGCGTGCATAAAGATCTTGAGTCTCTTCTCTCTGACTGGTTCGCCGTCGATGAGGCTCAATCTGGCCGTAAGGATGATAATCTCTACAATACATTTCCCGTTGATGCAAGTCAAGAAGAGGTTATGAAAGCAGTCAGAGCCGGAGAATCCTGTGTCGTGCAGGGTCCGCCAGGAACGGGGAAATCCCAGTTGATCTGCAATCTCGTTACAGATTTTAGTTCAAGGGGAAAAAAGGTCCTGGTAATCTCCCAGAAACGTGCGGCATTGGATGTGGTATACAAGCGGCTGAGTGAACAGGGCTTTGAGCCGTTCACAGCCTTGGTGCATGATTATCGGTTTGACAGAAGAGAACTATTCAGAAAAATCTCCCATCAAATCAATTCTTTGGAGACTTACCAGGAGCTAAACCGCAGCTTGGATGCTATCCAATTGGAAAGAAGTTACAATCAGATGGGCGGAATTATAGAAAAGCATAGCGATTTTTTAGAAGATTATAAACAGGCCCTGTTTGATATTAATGAATGTGGGGTACCCGTCAAAGAGCTTTATCTTACTTCATCTTTGGATGATGAGCATCTTGACCTAAGGCAATATTATAAAAAATACCCCTTTACTGATTTAGAATTCTTCCTAAAGAATTTTGAGGACTATGTCATCTATTATAAGAAGTACCAACATCCGGGATCTTTTTGGTTACATAGGAACGACTTTTCTGAGTTTGGCGCTACCATGCTTTCCCGTTTTAATGAAACACTAAACGAAATCCGTGAATTAAAGAGGTCTTCCCGCCATACTTTAATTAAGTTCCAGCAAGATCCCGTGACTTCTTCCCATATCTATCAAATTTACGAAAGGAAGGAAGATCTGGGGGAGCTAAGTAGGTTTATTCAAGAAGGCGAAAATTTCTCTCTGCTTAAAGGGTTGCTTTCTTATGAGCCGGGTGAATTTGATTTGCTGTGGCTGGATAACAAAATAGATACGATAAAGAAGTTAATAGCTGAAGATGGAATCGAGTGGACGCTAGAGGATGGAGCGGTGGAGAGTTGTTTAAACCAGTCCGTGAAAGCTTTGCAATTAAAAGGTACATGGTGGCAGTCCATGGGACTATGGCTGGAGAGGAATAAGTATCAGGAAGTATGGGATCTGTTAAAGAAGAACGGTCTAAAAAATGATCGGCAGGGTTTAAAGGTGCTTATAGTCAAGTTAGAAAATAGGCTTAATCTTAACCATCAATACACCCTTCTAAACCGAAAGCCTTGGATCAACCTGCCAAAAAAGCCGTTCACCTTTCCGACCTTTAACCATTTCACGACCGGATTAAAGCAGTCTATCCGCTATAGGCTAATGGTAAATGAGATGGAGATGGTGTCAGCCTACCTTACTCAGGAAAATGTTGATCAGGAGACATTTCGTGCTTTTTTGGAGGAGATAACCGGGATCATTGAGGTCTTGGATTCCAAGATCGATACTTGGAATAACTACCTGAGCCCTATTCAGCTGAAGCATTTAATCAATTATTCCATTGATGACAAATTAGATGAGGTTCAACAGTCATTGGGGCGTGACTTCGCCGAATTGGTGGATTTTGATAAACTTAAAAAGAAGCTAAGAGCAGTTGATCTGGAATTGATGTCAAAGATGATCGACGGATATCCTGATAAGGACTTTGCAACATTAAAGAATATTTTCCTTTCCGGCCTCAAACTCAGCTGGATTGAACACATTGAGGCCAAGTATCCGGTACTGCAGGAGGTAGGTACCCAAAAGATCAAAAACATTCTGGAGGAATTTTCTACCACGGTGGAAGAGAGGTTGAAAATCAGCAGGTATATAGCCGAGTTGAGATCCAGGGAAAGAACATTTAACAAATTGGAGTATAATAGGCTTAACAATCTGGTCACCTATCGGGAGCTGGGCCATCAAGTCACCAAAAAGAAGCAACTTTGGTCCATCAAGAAATTGGTGGAGAATTTTGAAGAGGAAATCTTCAGATTGTTGCCCTGCTGGCTGGCTTCTCCCGAGACGGTCTCCGCCTTGTTTCCCCTCAAGCAAATGTTCGATCTGGTGGTGTTTGACGAATCCTCCCAATGTTTTGTAGAACGGGGTCTTCCAGCTTTACTGAGGGGAAAACAAGTGGTTGTAGCTGGGGACAATCAACAGTTGCAGCCTTATGATTTGTATCAGGTGAGAATAGGAATTGAGGAGGAAGGAATAGACCTTGAAACCGAATCTTTGTTGGACCTGATGTCCAAGTATTTTAAAACTTTTTCGTTGGAGAACCATTATCGCAGCCAATCCCTGCCTTTAATTGAATTTTCCAACCAACATTTTTACGGTCACCGCCTCAGCATGCTGCCGGATAGGGAGGCATTAAATTCAGGAGCATTCCCTTTTCAATTACTAAGGGTGGAAGGGGTATGGGATAGACAAACGAATCGAACAGAAGCAGAGGAAGTAATCAAACAGCTGAAGCATCTGAATTCCCTCAGTACCCCACCCCAAATTGGTGTAGTTACTTTTAATTATTACCAGATGGAGCTGATTTTAGACCTGATAGCTGATGAGACCGCACTGTCTGCTGCAGACAATATCCAAGTTAAAAACATTGAAAACGTACAGGGGGATGAATTTGACGTGGTGATATTTTCTACCGGATACGCCCGAAACAAGCAAGGTAAATTTACGGCCAATTTCGGGCTCTTGGCCAGAGGCGGCGGAGAGAACCGACTCAACGTGGCCATCACTAGGGCAAGGGAGAAAATCATTCTGATTACCAGTTTATCCTCAGAGGATTTTAGCGGAAGCTTGCTTCAAAATTCTGGAGTAACGCTTTTAAGGGACTATATCGTTTATGTGGAAAAAGTGGCTGGGGGGGAGGCTATCGCTATCGAACCGGAAAAGCCTTCGGGTTTCGAGGTTTCCTGGTATCTTAAAAACCAGTTGATGGGGACTTACGGCAATCATGAGATTAGAAACAATTCCCTATCCAAAGCCATGGATCTCGAGCTGCTGGAAGAAGGCCTTTATGTGGCTGGAATCCTGACTGACGATCATCGGCTTTATGCTTCAAGATCCGTAAAGGAAGCTTTTGTATACCATCCCAGACTTCTCCGCCAAAAGAAATGGGAATTAGTGCATATTTTTAGCAGGCAGTATTGGCTGGATAAAGAAGATTTGTTGGAGACAAAGTTGGTGGGGAAGGAGAGGGGGTGAGGTTTTTTAGTTGAAATCATTAAGGGGAGTTATAGCATATTTAGAATGCCAGATAAGAAACAAAAATACTATAAACCGACACTCGTTTTAGGACTGTTATATTTAGGTGCCTATTTTTTAAGTGGCTATTTATTTGAAAAGTTATGGATATTCTCGTTCATACCAATCGCTCTTTTTGCACCTGCTTTCTTAATCTTCTTCATCCTTACGATTAGACAAAAGAGCAAACGTGGAATTTTAATTGGGATATTCCTTATCGGGATATTTTTTATTGCTGAATTACTTGATTCTGAGTTATTTAAGAGCAAGAAAATATTGGAAGCAACCCTTATGGACGATCTATCAGCAATTCATCTGACTCTACGTGAAGACAAAAGATTTGAAGTTGTTTCATCAACGGTATTTACGGAGCAAATTTTCAAGGGTAAATATCAACTTTTGGGTGATAAAATAATTTTCGAAGACCGGCCTTACGACAGTGACTTTATTCCGGACACTTTAACAATTATTGGCGATAAAATAGTTTGTCAATTTGACAAAAATGGCAAACCAGTTACAGGCTTCGCTACATATTTTGACATAAAAAGAAACAAAATTCAAAGCCCACCATAAAACCTTTGTCCGAAAATGGCGGTTCAGTGGTTAAAGCAATTGAGAGTTTGTTCTACGCGATGCCCTTGCGGCAAGCAGCAAAACTTTGCGTACAAGGAACGGGCAAGGCTTAAACAAGTCGTATATTTGATTAAATGAAAAAACTTTACGTAATAGCAGGTTGTAATGGAGCGGGCAAGACCACTGCCTCATACACCATCCTGCCGGAAATTCTTGATTGCAAGGAATTTGTAAATGCAGACGAAATAGCGAGAGGGCTGTCACCATTTCAGCCGGAAAAAGCAGGAATTGAAGCAGGCCGAATGATGTTAAAAAGGATTAATAAGCTTCTGGATTTAGGTGAGGATTTTGCTTTTGAAACCACGCTTTCTACAAGAAGCTATGTATTGTTTATTGAAAAAGCCAAGCAACTTGGTTATCAGGTTACCTGCCTCTTTTTTTGGTTAGAGTCTGAAGAATTAGCTATTTCAAGAGTGGAAACCAGAGTAAAAGAAGGAGGCCATCATATTCCAGAGGAAGTTATCAGACGAAGATACGAAAAGGGGTTGAGTAACTTTTTCCGTCTTTTTTTGCCAAAGGTGGACAACTGGCTGTTTGTGAACAACTCGGGAGACACGTACGAAATAGTTGCTGAAGGAGGATTCAACGAGGAATCAATCCATAACATAGACAAATGGGAGCAATTAAAAAGACATTATTATGGGAACTAAAGAGCGATTAAAAGAAGAGCGTGACAAAATTGTCATGGGATTGGAAGAAGCGTACAGAAAGCTTGTAGAGTTTAAAAAACAAAAAAACAGCCCGATGATTGTTCTTAAAGATGGGGAAATTGCGGCGGTCGACCCACACCAAGTATTACCAACAACCTTGTATAAGCGTAACGGGAATAGTGAAGAGAATGACGGCTTTCTGCCATAAGAAAAGGCAGCTAGTGATTTAAAATTAATGTATGGCGTGTGGCGTAATGTAAGGAGCTCGGGTGAAATGATTAGGGAGATCAAGGATTTGAACATGAGCTTTAAACGTAAAAAGTTTGCAAGCATAAATGGATGATTGCAAGAAACGTAATATCTCTAATTTTAGTTTTTGCTATAACAGATTGCGAGAAAGTAATTATGCGAGTGATGAAACAGTTATTAGTGATGTTTTGCCTGAGTTGATTAAAAGTCTAGGTATTCGTATGTCAAATCAAGTTCCGCCACCACCACCCCTAATTTATGATAAAGACACCAATTTTATCCCAATTGATGCAATAGAATGGGAAAAATAGTTAATGAGTCGCGATATTGATCTTCAACGGGAATACAGCGTCGTTTCTGTGACTTACTGGATTTTTTTTGGCAGCGCATATGAATATTCCCATTTTCTCAAAAAGGTTTGTGTCAGTGGACAGTTATTTCACCTTTGACCATTGGATTACGTAATAGGCAATCAAGAATAAGTGCTGAAAGTATAGTATGAGCTAAGGCCTAAAACCTGTGGCACTTATTCTTGATCTACAACCGCGGTATAACATCAGCTATAAGGAAGTTCAAAACAGAGAGATGAAGATTAGAAAAGTAGTTATTGCCATAGGAATTCTTGTCCTCTTCCACGGGGGAGTCCGTGCCCAAGCAAGTTCAGATTACCGCCTAATCGCCCACCGGGGTGGCGTAGTAGATAGCCTGACTGCCGAAAACAGCTTGCAAGCCTTGCAGAAGGCGGTGGACAAAGACTATTGGATGGTGGAGGTGGATCTTCGGCTTACCAAGGACAGTGTACTTATCACCCATCATGACCGCGATTTTAAGCGGTACTATGGCATGGATAAGACGCTCGCTTCAATGACTTGGGCGGAAGTGCGGGAATTGAAAGGAGACAAAGATAACCGGGTACTTTTGTTTGAGGAGGTTTTACAGTTCTGTCGGGACAACAACCTCAACGTGATGATCGATAATAAAATCAGTGGCTTTGACTCGCTGCTGTTTAACAAGGTCTATGACCTGGTGAAGCAATATGAGCTTGACGTGCAGGCCCTGATGATTGGCACCACGGCGTCCACGCCGTTTTTTACCGGCAAGATCAAGCTTAGCTGTAGTCGCAGCCAGCTTGAGGAGAACATGCAAAAGGAGGGGTACCATCCTTCTCACTACTATTTATTCTCCAGTGATATTTCCGCGGAAGATGCCCAATGGGCAGCAGATAATGAAATTTTAACCGTAGGCGTCATAAACGCTTGGGCAATTAAAAGCGATGACCCCATGGCAGCCGCCAGGGAAAAAGCCGATCAGTTGAAGGCTGCAGCCGTAAGGGTTTTTCAGATTGATTCAGTTTTTGATATTTTCTTTTAAGTTATTTTTATCTGGAAGCAGATGATGAGCTGATGTTTTACT
>DATGMS010000351.1:0-2006 GCA_035307285.1 Cyclobacteriaceae bacterium | reverse complement strand
GCCAATGGCCTTCTTTGATTTGCTCGAAGGTAAATTCCTGCTCATCTATAATTATTTTACCCATTGGATCACGGCTTTTTTCGGCAAATTACGACAATTTCTCAGCTTAGGTGGCCCGTCTTACGGATGAAAAATCAAATTTGCCTATCTTTGCGTCCTATGAGCAATATTGATTTTAAGCGCTACACCGTTACTTCTGCCTTGCCCTATGCCAATGGTCCTTTGCATATCGGACACCTGGCCGGCTGCTACATCCCTTCAGATATTTATGTCAGGTATCTTCGTCTGCAGCAAAAGGACGTTGCCTATATCTGCGGATCAGATGAACATGGGGTGGCGATCACCATCAAAGCCAAAAAGGAAGGTAAAACCCCTCAGGAGATAGTGGACAGGTACCACAACATCATGAAGGAGAGTTTTAAGGAATTCGGGATTAGTTTTGACCATTACTCCAGAACCAGTGCAGCCATCCACCATGAGACGGCTTCGCAGCTTTTTCTTGATTTATACAATAAAGGAGAATTTGACGAGCAGGTTACCGAACAATATTATGATGAAGAAGCCAACCAGTTTTTGGCGGATCGGTACATAGAAGGGACCTGCCCCAACTGTGGCTATGAGCATGCTTATGGTGACCAATGCGAGAAATGCGGTACCTCACTTAGCCCCACTGATCTGATCAATCCAAAATCCAAACTGAGTGGGAACGTTCCTGTTCTCAAAGAAACCAAGCACTGGTTTTTAGATTTGGCGAGGTATACGGAATTTCTAAAAAAATGGATCCTCGAGGACCACAAGGACGACTGGAAAAACAATGTGTTGGGCCAATGTCGGTCTTGGTTGGAAGCGGGGGAGGGACTTCAATCCCGCTCCATGACCCGTGATATGGAATGGGGTATCCCTGTTCCGTTGGAAGGAGCGGAGGGAAAAGTCCTGTATGTATGGTTTGATGCGCCTATAGGTTATATATCTTCTACCAAAGAATGGGCAGAGCAAAAAGGCGTCGATTGGGAGCCCTATTGGAAAGATAAAGATACCAAGCTCGTCCATTTCATCGGAAAGGATAATATCGTGTTCCATTGCATAATCTTTCCGGCGATCTTAAAAACGCTTGGAGAGTTTGTCCTGCCGGATAATGTGCCCGCCAATGAATTTTTGAACCTTGAAGGTGACAAGATATCCACCTCCAGAAACTGGGCAGTGTGGTTGCATGAATATTTGGAGGAATTTCCCGGCAAGCAAGATGTACTGAGGTATGTCTTGACGGCCAATGCGCCCGAAACCAAAGACAATGACTTCACTTGGAAAGACTTTCAGTCCCGCAATAATTCCGAGCTGGTGGCGGTATACGGTAACTTTGTAAATAGGGCCTTGGTGCTTACCGATAAATTTTTTGGCGGTACTGTTCCCGACAGGGGCGAACTGACGGTTTATGATGAGGAAGTTTTGGAAGCCATCCAGTCTTTCCCAGCAAAAATCAGTGCTTCTATTGAAAAATACCGGTTTAGGGAGGCCCTGAGTTACGTGATGGATTTTGCCAGGTTAGGCAATAAATACCTAGCGGATACTGAGCCTTGGAAAACTGTTAAAGAAGACAAAGAAAGGACAGGGACTATTTTAAATATTGCGCTTAATATTTCCGCCAATTTGGGCATAGTATCGGCACCCTTCCTACCGTTTACATCAGAGAAACTCTCCGCAATGCTACAGGTCGGGGCGTTGAACTGGTCAGAAACTGGGAACACGAAGATACTCGAAGGAGGCCATCAGCTGGGACAGGCTGCCTTGTTGTTTGAAAAGATTGAGGACTACGTCGTAGAAGCCCAAATCAACAAGCTGCTTCAATCCAAGAAAGAAAACGAACGTGCAGAAGCGGTATTGCCTCCCGTCAAGAGTACCATTTCCTTTGATGATTTTACCAAATTGGATATGCGGATCGTTACGGTATTGGAGGCAGAGCGGATGAAAAAATCTAAAAAGTTGCTAAAACTGACGGTGGATACAGG
>DATGMS010000350.1:0-2095 GCA_035307285.1 Cyclobacteriaceae bacterium | reverse complement strand
CAATTCAAGACCCTGCTCCGCCTATTTCTATCCCTTGGATCTCCCATCAGGAACTGGTACCGCAAAGATATCTCGTGGGCTCCCTTGGCTTGTGAGCCGATATTTGAAACCATAAAATCATAACTATACCCGACCACCAAGCCGTTTTCCAAAGTGAGGCCGAGCAAAAAGATAATGGAATCATGATTGGGCATATTCCTCACTCCCGGGATCCCCCGGTACGAGATTCCCCCGATCACGCTGCGGTACATCATTTGCCCTCCAACATCGAATTGCTGAAAAGGTCCCTGCTTTTTATAACTGACCATTACCGACGCTTGGTTGTCATAATCCGTATCCCAGTAATATCCGGAACCCAAAGGAATGGTTAAACCTCCGTGCATTCCCCATTTTACGGGAAGATAATCAATCTCATTATTAGGATAAAAACTGAGGTTGGGCTGATTAATATGATGTGCAGCGGCACCTAACCAAAAAGATTCACCGGTGACTAAGGCCCCAAAACCCAGATCCAAATAACTGTACGGATCAAATTCGGGAATTTGGTCAATTGTAGTCGGGGAGATGCTTCTGGAGAATAGGTCAATCTGGTCACTAAAAATCAAGTTGTCCAACGTAGCATTCCTTTGTACATAAGATGCCTGTCCACCAAATCTGAAGTTCCAGGTTTCTGAAAGGCGCAACTTATAAGAATAAAAAAGGGACAGATCGCTGGTACTGATATTCATGTTGGACTCCCTGAAGCTGTTTGCCGCAATCCCCATCCCGCTGTTGAGGTCGAAGCTATAATGATCAAAATAGGCAGAGTAGGCCGAGAAGTCCTGGGCCAGACCGGGCCACTGCTTTCGGTAGTTGACTCCGACTCTAGACAATTCGGTGGAACCGGCCAAGGCGGGGTTTAAGTATAAAGGAGCGGCATAGAACTGTGAATAATGAAAATCCTGGGCTTTAACCGAGAAGATCAAGATCCATGTACAGCACAAGAGTAGCAGGCTTTTTTTCATTATTTTAACAGTAAAAAGACATCGGTTTTGGTTTGCTTGCGACCGTCCAAGGTCTGGAAGGAAAGCCGATATACATAGTTTCCAGGCATGGCCGTTTCGCCGCCGATCATCCCATCCCAGCCTTGCGACTGAAGATCATCGGTGTGGTAGATGGTTTCTCCCCACTTGTTCAATACCCAGAATTCAAGCTTCTCGATGTTGAGGAATTTTGGGAAGAAATGGTCATTCACCCCGTCCTGATTAGGCGTGAACACGTTAGGCACCACAAGGAAATAGTCGAAGACATCAATCGATTTCCTTGTCTGGGTTTGGCAGCCATAGATGTCCGTTGCCGTTAGCGTAATTTCATGGGCTCCTGCGGAAAGATAGGTGTGTTTGGGGTTTTCTTCAAAACTGGTATTTCCATCCCCAAAATCCCAGAAGTAGGTGCTGATTGGGCCGACAGACTTGTTTACAAACTGAATTTCAAAATTAACCATATACGCTTGATAAAGCTCGAAGGCAGCGGATTGAAATTCCGCATCCACGATGATTTCGGAACTAATCACCTCAAATGACTCTTGGTATTGACATCCATTGCCGTCAGTCACGTTCAATAGGTACAAGCCGGGTTGATCCGTAGTCATTACCCGTCCGTTTTGGCTGACCATTCCAGATGACCAGTCAATGTTATAAGGAGCCACTCCGCCACTGACCGAAATTCTGATCTCCTCCAGCACTTCTCTTGGTTCACAGGACACATCGGTAGACCTAAAGGCAATAACAGTAAGCGGTTCAGGTCTTTTGACAACAAACTGACCTTGGACGCTACATCCGGAGGCATCTTCCACTTCCACCGCATATTGTCCTGCTGAGAGGCTGTTGAGATTTTGTTCTACAGCCCCATTGCTCCATCGGACGGTAAATGGAGGTGTTCCCCCAGATACGGCCAGATTAATGTTTCCACTTTGTGGATTTTCACAATCCAACGCATCGGTGATCTGGCTTTCCAATACCAAGGGAGCCGGTTCAATAATGGTGAATTCCTGCCGGATCTGACAGCCCTTAGGGTCGGTCAAGGTTACACCATAGTTTCCGGCTGGGAGATTAAA
>DATGMS010000349.1:0-6469 GCA_035307285.1 Cyclobacteriaceae bacterium | reverse complement strand
AACATGGATATGGTGGTGAAAGCTAGCCATATACCAGTTCCTGGAGAAACTGTCTTAGGAGGAGCTTTTTTAATGAATCCTGGTGGAAAGGGGGCCAACCAGGCGGTTTCTGTAGCCCGGCTTGGAGGCGAAGTAACTTTTATTTCTAAAGTAGGCAACGATATTTTTGGTAAACAATCGACTCAAGCTTTTGAAGAGGAAGGGATAGACATCAGCGGAGTGATGGAGGATAATAAGGCTCCTTCAGGTGTAGCTTTAATCACTGTTGATGAATCAGGTGAAAACAGTATAGTGGTGGCTTCTGGAGCCAATTTGAATTTAACTCCTGAAGACGTAGAGACTCATCTAAAAAATATTCCCGATGTAGCGATCATATTAATGCAACTGGAAATTCCCATGGAAACGGTGAAATTTACTGTGCGCTGTGCGTCCTCACACGGAATACAAATAATTCTGAATCCGGCGCCCTCCAACTCCTTGGTTCCGGAACTTTTTGAAATGGTGGATATCATCACCCCCAATTCGAACGAGGCCAGTATGTTGACAGGGATCGCCGTAATAGATGAAGAGTCAGCAAAATTAGCGGCAGAATATCTTCATAGAAAAGGAGTGAAGAACGTAGCCATCACTCTTGGTGCAAAAGGAGCAATACTTCTCAATGAGCAGGGCTTCCACTTGATTCCTGCCACAAAAGTAGATGCCATTGACACTACAGCTGCAGGAGATGTGTTTAACGGCGCTTTGGCAGTTGCTGTTTCTGAAGGTAAGAATCTCTTGGATGCAGTGACATTTGCCTGTCAGGCAGCTTCTATCACTGCGACTCGTATGGGGGCTCAGTCCTCAATTCCTTATCGCAAAGAACTACTATTAAAAGTTTTTCCCTTACAATAAATTCTCAATCAATTAATTCAACCCAAAATTTGATTTTATGTTAAAAGAAGTTCAACAACAATTAAGTAGGTACCGCCATTTTTTCGTGGTCATCCTGCTTTTTCAGTTGCCAACAACTGGAGTATTGCAAGCATCAGCAGGCTATGCAACAGAAAGAACGCCGGCTATTACCGTTCAGGGAACAGTAACAGATCAGGAAACAGGTGAACCCTTGCCAGGGGTTAATATTTTAGTCAAAGGGTCGGGTAATGGAACAGTCACGGATCTAAATGGTTTATATTCGATCCAAGTGGCTACTGACAATGACGTACTGGTTTTTTCATTCATAGGCTATACATCTCAGGAGATTTCTGTGAATGGCCGTTCCACTATTAATGTCCAGATGGCCACAGATCTTCAGGCGATGCAGGAAGTAGTGGTGATTGGTTACGGGACCCAGGAGAAGAGCCAGGTCACAGGAGCCATTTCTTCCATTACCGCTGCAGACATATCCTCGATTCCTGTTATATCCCCGGATCAGGCCCTTCAGGGACGTGCTGCCGGAGTGGATGTAATCGCATCTGGACACGCACCCGGAGCAGGAGCAACCGTGAGGATTAGGGGTATCAACTCCATTAATGCCAACAACAACCCATTATTTGTTTTGGATGGCATTCCTATTTCAGGTGGTCTAAATGACATCAACCCCAATATTATAGCCTCTATAGAAGTGTTGAAAGATGCCTCTGCCACTGCAATTTATGGAGCAAGGGGTTCCAACGGCGTGGTCCTTATTACTACAAAAAGAGGCGCAGAAGGGAAAACCCAGGTGAACTATGACAGTTATATTGGCTTTACCGACATCCTCAACAAAGTAGAAGTCTTGGATGCTGAAGATTGGGTCAGATACAAGGAAGTTTCCAGGCGTACTGATGACCTAAATGTACTTTTAGACCCGGTGGAACTAAGAAACTACAATGCTGGCAATGAGGTCGACTGGCAGGATTTAATCCTTCAAAAAGGACTGCAGCAAAGCCACTCGATTGGTGTGTCAGGAGGCAACGCAAACACTCAATTTTCTGTCAGTGCCAATTATTTGGAACAAAGAGGTATCGTTGTTAACTCCGATTTTAAAAGAGGATCTATGCAGGTAAACCTTGATCATCAAATCAATGACCGAATTAAAATTGGAACTTCCACTCTTTTTTCCACCTCTAAAACTAATTCAGTAAATGGTTATAGATTGATTGGTCAAGCCATGCAAATAAGCCCTCTGGGAGATGTTTATAATGAAGACGGTTCTTTGAGGCTGTTTCCTACCTCCGAAGCCTTGCTTGGTAGCCCGGTGATCGATGGGGAAAATGAAGTAAACCAACAGTTCAGAACACGGATTTTTAGCAGTATTTATGGGGAGTATGAGTTGATCAAGGGGCTGAAATACAGACTGAATTTCGGCCCAGATTTTACATTTGGTAACAATGGGCAGTTTATAGGAAGCAACACGACTACGCTTCAAGGAGGTACCAATCGTGCGTCGAACTCCAGGTTTGAAAATAAATCCTATACACTGGAAAACCTACTGATTTTCAACAGGACCTTTAAAGATATTCACACTGTAGAGGCAACGCTTTTGCAAAGTATTCAGGAGCAGTTCGATGAAAACAGTCAGATAGAAGCTATGGGTTTTCCGTCGGAAAGAATGCTGTGGCACGATTTGTCAGCAGGCCAAATCAGGTCGTATGACACGGGGCAAGAAACTTGGTCTATTCTCTCTTTTATGGCACGAGTAAATTATTCACTTCAAGACAGATACCTTCTCACCGTCACAGCCCGTAGAGATGGATCCTCCCGTTTTGGAGCCGATAGGAAATACGGATTTTTCCCTTCAATAGCTCTTGGCTGGAGGATTATTGAAGAAGGTTTTATGAAGAATGTGTCTTTAGTTACGGATTTGAAGTTAAGAGGTAGCTATGGTTCCATAGGAAATACGGCCATTGGACCTTACCAGTCTCAGGGCAGCTTAAGGAGACATTCATATTTGTTCGGGTCCGAGCCGGCACTTGGTTTCGAGCCTAATACCCTACCCAATCCTGACTTGAGGTGGGAGACATCCACTACAGCGAATGTGGGTTTAGACTTCGGTGTCCTCGATAATCGATTGACAGGTTCCTTGGAATATTATCAAATTAACACCACGGATCTTTTATTGAACCAACGACTTCCAACTTTCACGGGATATTCGAACATACTCACCAACATCGGTGCCACCAGAAACACGGGCTTCGAAGTCACTATGTCCTCAGTAAATGTTGACGTTCCGGGAGTGTTCAAATGGACTATGGACGTCAACGCCTCCATCAACAGAAACCAAATTGTAAAATTGTATGGGGAAGGGGATGACGTCGGAAACAGTTGGTTTATAGGTGAGCCGATCAATGTGTACTACGACATGGTCTTTGATGGCATATGGCAAGAGGATGAGGCGGATTTGGCGACAACTTATGGAAGATTGCCAGGACAAATTAAAGTAAAAGACATCAATGGCGACAACGAAATTACTGCTGCTGACCGGGAGATATTAGGATCTTCCATTCCTAAGTGGAGTGGGGGGATTACCAACAAGTTCAGCTATAGGGGGATTGACCTTTCTGTTTTTATCAACACGCGTCAGGATTTTATGATTGACAGTGAGCTCCATGCCATTGACAATCTTGCGGGGAGGTACAACATCCCGAAATTTGTCAATTACTATACCCCTGAAAATCCAAGTAATGATTACCCACGACCGGTAAATCAGGGCGAGCGGAACATAAATATGAACATATTAAGATACCGTGATGGATCTTTTGTTAGGGTGAGGAATATCAATCTTGGATACAATCTTCCCAATGACATCCTTTCAGGTGCTGGAATCCAATCCGTTCGGATTTATCTCAATGCGCAAAACCCCTTTACTTTTACCAAATACGAAGGATGGGATCCTGAGGCAGGAGGGACCCTGAGCAGTTATCCGAGTACCAAGATGTTCCTGATTGGAGTTAATGCCAGTTTCTAATCTCAAAAGCAAACAACAATGAAAACCACATTATATATATCTGTAATAGTCCTATTCACGAGCTTGGCGTGTAGTGAAGGATTTCTGGAGGAAAGTCCCCGCTCTATTCTTAATCCCGTCGGCTTTTATTCCGAGGAGGCTGGGCTAAGGGCCGGAGTAAATGCTGCTTACGCAAATCTAAGGCCGCTCTATGGCGAAAGAGAAGAGCCGTTTCGCATGGTAATTTTTGGTACTGATCTTTTTACCCATGGAAAAGCTCAAAGGGATCTCTCCTTCAACAATTATGATGTAGACCTAAACCCGTTTGCTGGTGAAGTCAGCTTTTTATGGTCCACCTGTTACAAAATCGTCAATCTGACCAATACAATAATAGCCTCTGCTCCGGGAGTTCAGATGAACGAAACACAAAAGGAACGCATAGTGGGAGAGGCAAGATTTATACGGGCACTTGCTTATTATTGGTTGGTACAGCAATTTGGAGATGTGCCATTGAAACTGGAACCTACCATAGGACTCATTATGGAGACCACCCGGGCGCCCGAACGTGAAGTTTATCAGGCGATAGTTGAAGACCTTATTTATGCTGTTGATCATCTTGAACCTTCCTATCCCGAATGGGGAAGTGTGAGAAAGGGTGCAGCCCAGCATCTTTTGAGCAAGGTCTATCTGGTTCTGGAGGATTGGCAAAATGCCGCTGATTTAGCCATAGCAGTGATTAACGATCCTAATTATGCCTTGGAAGAGGATTTTTCCAGTATCTTTCATCATGAAAACCAAATCAATTCCGAGATCATCTTTTCTGTACAATATGAAAATGATTTTACCAATTCGGGAGCTACCGGAAATAGAACTCATCTAATGTTTACCAACTCCTATTCAGACATTCCGGGAATGGAGCGGGTGTTGCAGTGGGGCAGACCCTGGACAAGATATGCCCCAACAGCATATTTGATGAGCTTGTATGATGATGAGAAAGATGAAAGAACAGATATTTGGAGAACCTTTGATGATTTCTATTATAATAATCCATCCACTTTGCCAGAGGGAAAAAACATTGGAGACCCTATAGATGAAAGCTGGAGAAACACAATTGAATTCCACCCGGCGCTGATCAAATATTGGGATCCAACCCGTCCCTCTGTAAATGATGAAAGAGGGACCAAGGACTTCATCGTGTTCAGGCTTGCCGAATCCTATCTAATAGCTGCTGAGGCATTAATGATGCAAGGTAGCACAACTGAAGCTGTCACCTATTTCAATGCAATTCGTCAGCGGGCTGCGCGGGAGGGGATTGATTTTACGATTGGCGAGAGCGAGTTGGATATAGATGTGATTTTGGATGAACGGGCGCGCGAACTGGCCGGAGAAATGCATAGATGGTTTGATCTTAAGCGAACCGGCAAGGCCTTAGAGCGTATTCGAGCTTATTCCCAGCAAGGCCAGAATATCCAACCTCATCACCTGTTGAGACCGCTGCCACAGAACGAAATAGATCTGCTGTCAGTACCTATTGAACAAAACCCGAATTATTGATTAAAGAAAGCATTGGAAGTCGTATCCAATGCTTTTAACTTAAACCCAAGATGATGAAAACAAGATTTATTCTTTCCCTTTTCTCTGCCTTTCTTTGTTGCCTAAGTCTCCTAGCTGCGGCTCAATCCGTCAAAATAATTTTTGACACCGATATGGAATCGGATGTTGATGATGTTGGTGCCTTGGCCATGTTACATGCCCTTGCGGATAACGGCGAAGCGGAAATATTGGCTACTGTTGTCTGTAGCTTAAATCCTTGGGCGGTGCCCACTGTAGATGCAGTCAATACCTATTTTAACAGACCGGATATTCCCATTGCGGCAGTGAAAAATCTTGGGGTATACAGAAATAGCAAGTATGCTAAGATCATTTCCGAGGAGTTTCCCCAAGATGCGGGCTTGGGGGAAGAGGCGGAAGATGCCATCACCTTGTACAGGAGGATCTTGGCAGAACAGCCGGATAACAGCGTCACGGTCGTGACCGTGGGCTATTTGACCAATCTCTCCTATTTGTTGCAAAGTGGGCCGGACAAGTACAGTCCCTTGACCGGAGCGGAACTGGTAGAGAAAAAGGTGAAGCACCTTGTGTGCATGGGCGGTAGGTATCCCTATCACCAGAATTATGAAAAATGGGGAAATTTCAAGCCGGATCCTGATGCTGTCCGCTTTGTCGCCAGCAATTGGCCGACCAAGATTATTTTTACGGGAGGGGGCGCGTTTGCTGATCTATTCAAAACTGGTAAAACTCCCTTTAACTATGAGCTGACATCCAATCCTGTTTCCCGTGCCTATGATATTTATTTGAAAGGATGGCGGGATTGGCACCACAGCGCGGACCTGATATCTGTATATGTTGCTGTCAGAGGATGGGAAGAGTTCTTTGTTTTGAACACGGTGGGTTATAACCATATTTTCGAGGACGGAACACTGATGTGGCGGCTACAGCCGGATGACCCACGACATACTTATATTAACGACCTAAAAGAAGGGATAGACCCTGAGCAGGTGGCCA
>DATGMS010000348.1:0-4658 GCA_035307285.1 Cyclobacteriaceae bacterium | reverse complement strand
TTCCAGCCACAGAAATCGTCAGTTCCAAGGAGTTTTTTGATTTCGAAGCCAAGTACACCCCGGGAGTCACTGAGGAAATCACCCCGGGAAGGATGACTGAAGAGGAAGTCTCAAGAGTCAACCAAATAGTGGCGGCTGTTTACGAGAAGCTAAATTGCAAGGGAGCTGTACGGATCGATTACTTTTTGGAAGCCGATTCTTCTGATTTTTATTTCATTGAAATCAACACCGTTCCCGGACAGACAGAAACCAGCCTCATTTCCCAACAGGTAAAAGCTACGGGCCTGAGCCTAAGGGAATTTTACAACCAGCTGATCGAGGAAATGTTTTGATGAGCGTCTGTCGACGGTCCACAGTCGACCGTTGACTCCTATATCTCCATCTAAGATCTCAGGGGTCCAGTCTCACCACGTTCCCCTCCTTTACCTCAAAATAGGTGGTATGAGCGGAAACTCCGGCCAGGATATCCATGGACCGTTCTGGGCGGGCATCAGTAATAAAGAGCTGACCAAATTCTTTATTGGCCACCAAGTTGATCATTTTTTTGATTCGTAAGTCGTCGAGCTTATCAAAGATATCGTCCAGGAGCAAAATAGGTTTGGTTTGCTTCAACTCTTTGAAGACTTGGAACTGGGCTAATTTCAGCGCGATTAGAAAGGACTTCTGTTGCCCTTGGGATCCAAACTTCTTGATGGGAAAACCGTTGATCTGAAACTCGAAATCATCTTTATGGATGCCCATATTGGTTCTTTTAAGAAGGACGTCTTTTTTAAGAGAACTTTTAAAATGAATGCCAAAGGATGGGTCCAGAACAGCGCTCTCGTAGGCAACGAGTACCTCCTCCCTACTGCCCGATATTTCGGCATAATGTTGATGCAATAAAGGGGCATACATTTCCAGAAAATCGCTCCTTTTTCTGGATATCCACTGGGATAATTCTATCAGCTCTTTGTCGTAGGGCTCTAAAAGTACTGCGTCAATTTTGCCGGTTTCCGAGAATCTTTTGACCAGTGCATTTCTCTGTTTCAGAAAATGCTGATAGCGGATGATTTTTTCCAAATAAACAGCATCAAGTTGGGAGAGCATGGAATCAAAAAACCTTCTTCTTTCTTCGCTTCCGCCCTTAATGAGTTGGGTGTCGTCTGGGGCGATCAACACGACGGGCAGCAAGCCGATATGCTCACTCATTTTAGTATAAGCCTTCCCGTTATTTAGGACCTGTTTTTTTTTACCTTCTTCCAGCAGGCAATTTATCGCTATGGTTTTTTCACCTTTTTGGAATTCCCCTTTGTCTGAAAAGAAACTGTGTCCATGAAGAATGCTGTGGTTATCAGTGGCATGAAAAGCACTTTTGGTGAGGCAAAGGTAGTGGATGGCATCCAATAAATTGGTCTTCCCACTTCCGTTCAAACCCAAGAAACAGTTGATTTCAGATGAAAAGGAGAGTTGCACCTTCGAAAAATTTTTAAATTGTACCAATTGTATATTTTTCAGGTGCATATGTAGAAACTGAACTGTTTTTGACTAATTTCGCACAAAGGGATTAAATTCGGCTGATTTACTTATATTTGAAGCCCAAAGTTAGCATATTTTATACAAAGCGATATGGCAAAGAAGAGTTCGACGACAACGAAAGCAAAAGTTAAATATTCAAAGGAAACCTATTCCTTCTGGTTTGAGAGCATGTTGCTCATGAGGAGATTTGAGGAGAAAGCGGGTCAGCTTTACGGGCAACAGAAGATCAGGGGATTTTGTCATTTATACATAGGCCAAGAAGCATGTGCTTCCGGGGCAATTTCTGCCTTGGAGAAAGACGATAAATGGATTACTGCCTACAGATGCCATGCCCATCCTCTAGGGTTGGGAACTGATCCTGGAGCCATAATGGCGGAATTGTTTGGCAAAGCCACCGGCACCACCAAGGGAAAGGGCGGTTCAATGCATATTTTTGACAAAGAAGTCAACTTCATGGGTGGCCATGGGATTGTGGGTGCACAGGTGCCTATGGGCTTAGGAATAGGTTTTGCGGAAAAATATCAAGGTACGCAGAACCTGTGTATCTGTTATATGGGCGATGGTGCCGTAAGACAAGGTGCAGTTCACGAAGCGTTCAACTTGGCAACACTTTACAAAACCCCGGTAATTTTTGTAATTGAAAACAACGGTTACGCGATGGGGACATCTGTCAGGAGATCTTCTGTAGTGGAGGATTTGTCTGCTATGGGTGAAGCCTACGGCATGCCTTCTTTTGCGGTAGATGCCATGAATGTGGAGGAAGTGCACGAGGCAGTTGCTGATGCTGCTGCAAGAGCAAGAAAAGGAGATGGACCAACTCTTCTGGAATTTAGGACCTACCGTTATAAAGGCCATTCCATGTCGGATCCACAAAAATACCGAACCAAGGAAGAAGTTGAAGAATATAAATTAAAGGATCCTATCGAATTGGTCAGAAAGACGATCATTGATAATAATATTCTCAGCGAACAAGAAATTGAGGCGATCACCCAGAAAGTCAAATCGCAGGTGAATGAGGCCGTAAAATTTGCTGAAGAATCTCCATGGCCTGATGGGCAGGATGCCTTCAAGGACGTTTACATGCAGGAGGATTATCCCTTTGTGACCGAATAAAAACGAAAAAAACAAAGCAACATGGAGAAGTTGGGACGAATACCCGCATTCTTCGTGTTGCTAATCAAGTTTCCTTGTCTACACGGAGGCAAAGAGAAATAGGGAACGTGAGCCACTTTTCCCCAATCACATACTCAATCTATGAAGGATTTTGTATTAAATAAAACATATCTATATTTGTGGCTGAAATTTCGGAATCAATGACTAAAAAAATTAAAACAGGACGTGGGAATCAAGATCACGCCAATGATCTTCTGGAAAATCCGGAAGCAATCGCCACTAGTCTAAGTAGAGGGGAGTCTTTTCTTAAAGAAAATACGAAGATAGTTGCAGGATTAATAGGCTTAATGGTGTTGATCATCGCCGGCGTATTGTTTTTCCAAATCCATAAAGCTAACCAAAATGAGACAGCGCAAAGTGAGATGTTTCAGGCTGTGTATTATTTCGAGCAGGACAGCGTAGAGATGGCGTTGAACGGCGATGGGGTGAATCCCGGTTTTCTTTCTATCATTGAGGATTACAGCGGAACAGATGCTTCAAATTTATCCCATTTTTATACAGGATCTATTTATCTCTCTCAGGGCGAATATCAAAAGGCTGTTGACCATTTGAAAAAGTTTTCATCTGATGATTATTTTGTTCAGTCCAAAGCCTACGCTTTGTTAGGTGATGCCTATATGGATTTGGGAAATTATGACGAGGCCATCAAGTCCTATAGTAAGGCAGCTGATCACAAAGAAAACAAGTTTTTCACTCCCATGTATCTCAACAAGTTGGCTATTGCTTATGAAGAGGCGGGACAATTGGACAAAGCCATTGATACCTACGCCAGGATTGAGAACGAATATTTTGAATCCTATGAATTTACAGCAGCACGAAAGCATAAAGCTAGACTGGAAGGTCTTGCTGCTAATTAATGCATGGTAATTCACCAACATTTTGAAGAGTAAGGCCCCGCGGTCTTACTCTTTTTATATTTGTAGCTTTTACTATTTAACTAAATATCAAGATGGCAAGCTCCACAAAAAACCTCAGCGAACATTCCGAGAAGAATATCCAAAATATGGAGGACAAGAAATTTGCGGTAATCGTCTCCGAGTGGAACCAGGAGGTGACTGAGTCGCTCTACAACGGCGCCTACGAGACGCTGATCGCGAACGGTGTGAGAAAGGAAAACATCATAAGAAAAGATGTTCCAGGATCATTTGAACTTTCGCTCGCCGCCCAGTGGATGGCAGAGAAAACAGAAATCGATGCCGTGGTCTGTCTGGGATGTGTCATACAGGGCGAAACGAAGCACTTCGATTTCATCTGCGATGCGGTAGCTAATGGACTTACACAAGTAGCGCTGAAATACAACAAGCCGGTGATATTTGGTGTGCTGACACCTAATACCCAACAACAGGCACTGGATAGGGCCGGAGGTATCCACGGAAACAAAGGCGATGAGGCGGCCATTACTGCGGTAAAAATGCTCGGATTCTAAGAGAATAATTCAATTCCTTCACCATTGAAAAACAGCAGATAAATGAAAATCATGAAATTTGGGGGAACCTCCGTGGGGAGGCCCGACAGAATGCGACAGGTAAAGAGCCTTATCTTGAGTGACAGCGAAAAGAAGATTGTAGTTCTTTCCGCACTTTCGGGCACGACCAATGCGTTGGTCCAAATCGGAGAGGCCATGGCAAAGGGAGACAAGGAACTCGCCAAGCAATATATAGATGCTTTAGAGGCGCATTACTTCGATTTTCATGACGAATTGCTACACACAGAGGAAGGGAAGAAAGAAGCCTTAGGCATCATTAAGGAGCATTTCGAATTTCTCAACATTATCCTGAAAATTTCCTTCAACGAAGCCATCAACAGGGATATACTTGCCCAAGGCGAGTTGCTTTCGACTAAACTGTTTTATACGCTTCTAAAAGAGTCCGGTGTAAAGGCGGTCTTCCTGCCGGCTTTGGATTTTATGAGCATTGATGAAAACCAGGATCCTGAGCTTTTGAAGATCAGTGAAAAGCTTCAGTCCATCC
>DATGMS010000347.1:0-3180 GCA_035307285.1 Cyclobacteriaceae bacterium | reverse complement strand
TACAAGGTTTTTGTGGCAAATAGCGAAAACGTCATCGAAGAAGTAAAGGTATCCATAGGTATACGCACAGAAAGAGAAGTGCAGGTTATCGATGGGTTAAAAGAAGGAGATCTGGTACTCACCACCGGAGTAATACAGGCAAAGCCAGGTATGGCTGTGAATATCACAAAGACCCATTAATCAATGGCAGGTTTATCATCCATAAGTATCAACAGGCCAGTATTGGCCATCGTTCTTTCGATTACCATTGTCCTCTTCGGGATTATCGGGATTAGTTTTTTGGGAATTAGGGAATATCCAAGTGTGGATCCACCCATCATCAATGTTAGGACAAGCTATGTCGGGGCCAACGCGGACGTGATCGAAGCCCAAATAACCGAACCCCTGGAAGAGTCCATCAACGGGATCTCTGGGATCAAATCACTGACCTCTATCAGCAATGATGGCAGCAGTAATATTACAGTGGAATTTGATGTAGGGGCGGACATGGAGGCGGCAGCGAATGATGTAAGGGACAAAGTTTCGCGTGCACAGCGTAATCTTCCTCCGGACGCCGAACCGCCCGTAGTCTCGAAGCAGGATGCAGATTCCCAGCCTATTGTCTTCTTGAATGTACAAAGTAACCAAAGGAGCCTCTTGGATCTTTCTGACATTGCATCCAATGTCTTTAAGGAACGTCTACAAACCATACCTGGAGTCAGCGAGGTAAGGATTTGGGGAGAGAAGGAGTATGCGATGCGGCTTCGAATGGACCCTATCCGAATGGCGTCCTACGGCGTTACCCCCATGGATGTCCTAAGCCGGGTCCAAAGTGAAAACGTGGAATTGCCTTCAGGAAGGATAGAGGGGGCCAACATAGAACTGTCCGTCCGAACCAAAAGCCGGTTGGTTACGCCTGATGAATTCAATGACTTGATCATTATTGAAAATGACAACAATATCGTCCGTTTTAGGGACGTAGGAAAAGCGGAACTGGGGGCGTTGAACGAGCGGTCCATCATGAAAAGGGATGGTATTCCTATGGTGGGTGTGGTGTTGGTCCCATTGCCGGGATCTAACAGCATCGAAATTGTAGATGAGTTTTATAAACGACTGGAAAGTATCAAACGGGATCTTCCCGCCGATATACAGCTTGGAATTGGCTTTGATTCCACCACCTATATCCGCAGTTCTTTGTATGAGGTACAGGAAACCATTGTTCTGGCTTTTCTACTTGTGGTGGTGGTGATATTTTTGTTTCTGAGAGATTGGAGAACGACATTCATCCCGGCGCTTACCATTCCTATCTCTCTTGTAGGGGTGTTTTTCGTGATGTATTTAATGGATTTTTCCATTAATGTTCTTACACTGCTTGGAATTGTGCTTTCTGTAGGGCTCGTCGTTGATGATGCGATCGTGGTATTAGAGAATATATATACACGGATAGAAAAAGGCGAAAATCCGAAAAAAGCTGCCGAAAAAGGTACTGAAGAAATATTTTTTGCCGTACTCTCCACGACGGTGGCTTTGGCTGCGGTATTTTTGCCGGTTATTTTCCTTACGGGCACCACAGGTCGGCTGTTTAGGGAATTCGGTATTGTCGTTGCAG
Organism: Cyclobacteriaceae bacterium; assembly: GCA_035307285.1. Taxonomy (GTDB): domain Bacteria; phylum Bacteroidota; class Bacteroidia; order Cytophagales; family Cyclobacteriaceae; genus DATGMS01. The sequence continues at coordinate 1,592 of DATGMS010000347.1, read as the reverse complement.
GATCGGTGATTATTTCATCATTTGTAGCCTTGACGATGACACCTATGCTGAGTTCTAGGCTCTTAAAGAAAAGAGATAAACATAGCTGGTTTTACAATAAGACAGAGCCTTTTTATGTATGGCTTAATGACAAGTATAACAATGCGTTGGCTTCCTTTATGAAGGTAAAATGGGTGTCTTTCGTTGTCATTGCAGCAATGGGTGTGGGAATTTACTATATGTTTCAAGCCATACCGACTGAACTGGCACCTGTAGAGGATCGGGGCGAAATCAGGATCAATGTCACCGGACCTGAAGGGGCGACTTATGAGTACATGGAAAGGATTATGGATGAACTTGACGTTGAACTGGCCGAAGCACTTCCTGAATCGGAGAGGGTTGGGCTGATATCTATGACCTCCCCCGGCTTTGGCTCTGCAAGTACGAATTCTGGCTTTATCAGGCTTATCCTTAAAGACGCCGTCGATCGGGACAGAAGCCAACAGCAGATATTCGAACAGGTGTCGGAAATATTAAAGAATAAAACATCAGTTCGGGCCTATGCTTCGCAAGCCCAATCCATAGGGGACCGCCGAGGAGGATTACCCGTACAGTACGTGATCCAAGCGCCTACTTTAGACAAGTTGAAAGAAGTAATTCCGGACTTTATGGATGCAGTCAATCAAAGTTCTCTATTTGATTTTAATGATATCAATCTGAAATTCACCAAACCTGAAATTGAAGTCGAAATTGACCGCAATAAAGCAAGAAATATCGGTGTTTCTGTTCAGGAAATTGCAAGGACATTACAACTATCCTATTCGGGTCAACGTTTTGACTTTTTTATTATGAATGGCAAGCAGTATGAAGTGGTGGGAGAGATGCAGCAAGAAGATAGAAATCAGCCTATCAATTTAAGATCACTCTATGTACGTGCAGAAAACGGAAGCCTCGTTCAGCTGGACAATCTGGTCACGATCCGAGAACAAAGCACACCGCCGCAGCTCTATCGGTACAACCGGTTTATCAGCGCCACGGTATCGGCAGGGTTGGCTCCCGGTTATACCATAGGAGATGGATTGGATGAGATGGATAGGATAGCCGGCGAAGTGTTGGACGACAGTTATAGTACAGAACTCTCTGGTGCTTCTAAAGAATTCCGAGAGAGTTCGGATAGTTTACTATTCGCTTTTGTGTTTGCCCTCATTTTGATTTATCTGGTGTTATCCGCCCAATTTGAAAGCTTCATGGACCCTTTGACCATTATGTTTACTGTTCCGTTAGCTATTTTTGGGGCCCTTTTATCATTATGGCTTTTTGACTATACATTAAATATTTTCAGTCAGATCGGTATAATTATGCTGATCGGTCTGGTTACAAAGAATGGAATTTTGATAGTGGAATTCGCCAATCAGAGGAAGGCGCAGGGATATAGCGTCCATGACGCTATTATCGGTGCGGCAGGCGCAAGATTCCGACCTATTTTGATGACCAGTTTATCCACTATTTTAGGGATTTTGCCTATTGCTTTAGCCTTAGGAGCAGGCGCTGAGAGCAGGGTTCCCATGGGAGTGGTGGTTATTGGCGGCCTGCTGTTATCTACCATTCTGACC
>DATGMS010000346.1:0-14526 GCA_035307285.1 Cyclobacteriaceae bacterium | reverse complement strand
ATTCTTCGGTAGAGAAGGCAAATTTGTGACTTCCCGCCACTTGAGGGACAGACTTTTCAAGGAAATGGAGAAAAACCTCGCTCTTAGAGTAGAAAGCACGGATAGTGAGGATAAATTCTTAGTATATGGCCGTGGTATTCTCCATTTGTCCATCTTGATCGAGACCATGAGGAGAGAGGGCTATGAATTGCAGGTTGGTCAGCCGCAGGTTATCTTTAAGGAAATCGACGGAGTGAAATGCGAGCCTATCGAAGTACTTTATGTAGACGTTCCTGAAGCCACTGCTGGTAAGGTAATTGAACTGGCTACCCAGAAAAAAGGCGAACTGTTGGTGATGGAACCGAAAGGCGATCTTCAGCACCTGGAGTTCCGTATCCCTTCTAGGGGTCTAATTGGTCTTAGAAACAATGTCTTGACCGCTACCCAAGGTGAGGCCATTATGAACCACCGATTTTCCGCTTATGAACCGTTTAAGGGCCCGATCCAAGGCAGGATTAACGGCTCTTTAATTTCTATGGAAAACGGTCCGTGTACCGCTTACTCCATTGATAAGCTGCAGGATAGAGGAACTTTCTTCGTAGATCCAGGAGAAGAACTGTATACAGGACAGGTGATCGGAGAACACTCCCGTGACAATGACCTTGTAATCAACGTACAAAAAGGCAAGCAACTGACCAACATGAGGGCCTCAGGTTCCGATACCAACACCAAGATTGCTCCTGCCAAAAAATTCTCACTAGAGGAAGGTATGGAATATATCCAGAAAGATGAATACCTGGAAATCACGCCCAAGAGCATGAGGATGAGGAAAATCTATCTTGATGAGGGAGAAAGATCCAGAAAAGCTAAAATTGCTGATTAATAGCAATAAACATAAATAAAAATCTCCCCAGAAATGTTCTGGGGAGATTTTTGCTTTTTAGAAATCCTTCGTAGTTTCGTCCTTCTTGATACTTGGTGCTTTATTTATGGTTCTTTCCTCTTAGCACTTTTCACTTGCCTCTTCCTATATCGATCGCCTACTCTCCCTGCGCCAATGAAAAGCCTCTTTCCCCGTCAAAGGTGTAAAGGTTCTCTGTTTTGATAAAGTCAAAACCCAATTCCTGTACCTGCTTCAATACCTCCAGAATTTGAGAGTGGGTGATGACCGACTCCTCGGCATTGAAAAACCTCACACGCCAATGATCCGAACAAAACGTTTCGGCCATTCCTTCGGGATATACCTTCACTCCCCTATTGGTGATAAGCTGCATCTTCAAGCCATCCGCATTGACTACCTTGAGCCTGTCTCCTATTACATTGGCGTCTCGGGTACCCTCTTTCCAATCGATGAATACATCCAAACCGATTAATTCCTTGACAGTAGAAGGCCATTCCTTCAACCGAATGGTTCCTGAAGCATCATCACCTGTTTGGCGGAGGAATTTGGCCGGCTCCATATTGCTTGGCTCCTGACCCAATCGATCAATAACCGCTTGAGCAAATTCCCGCGTTCCTACCTTGCGTTTTGAAATTCTGTCCTGAAAAATATCACCGGTATGTATACCATCTTCAAGCGTTTTCATCCAAGCATTGCTGATTTTTTCGGCAACCTGCGGCTGACCGATATGAACCAGCATCATGATGGCACCATTCAGCAATCCCGAGGGGTTGGCAAGATCCTGGCCCGCAATATCCGGGGCGGATCCATGAATGGCTTCAAACATGGCAACTTCTTCCCCAACATTCGAGGATCCACAAAGACCAACCGATCCAGTCACCTGGGCCGCAATGTCGGAGATAATATCACCGTACAGATTTAAAGTAACGATCACATCAAAAGTCTCTGGCCTTTCGGCAATCAATGCTGCTCCAATATCAATGATTTTATGGTCGGTCTGGATATCGGGGTATTCTAATGCAACTTCATTGAAAACCTTATGGAAGAGACCGTCGGCCAACTTCATAATGTTGTCCTTGGTCATGCAGGTGACCTTCTTACGATTGTACTTTCTGGCATACTCAAAAGCATACCGGATGATTTTCTCACTTCCAGGTCTGGAGATCAATTTCAGGCATTGATACACTTCCTCGGTCTGACGGTGTTCTATACCGGCATATAGGTCTTCTTCATTTTCCCGGATAATTACCAAATCGGTCTTTGGGTAGTGGGTCTTCACAAAAGGTGAGTAAGCCTTGCATGGTCTTACATTGGCGAACAAGCCCAATGTCTTACGGGTTGTTACATTTAGGCTTTTAAATCCGCCTCCTTGAGGGGTAGTAATGGGAGATTTTAAAAACACTTTTGTTTCCCTTAAGGAGTCCCATGTCCTCTCTTCTATTCCGGAACTAATGCCTTTCAAATACACCTTCTCTCCTATCTCTATCACATCCGGATCAATTTGTGCGCCTGCTGCTTCAAGAATAGCCAGAGTGGCGTTCATAATTTCAGGACCAATACCATCGCCGTAAGCAACGGTTATTTTTCTTTTGGAAGACATACCTATCGTTTTAAATGAACAAATATTGACGTATACAAAAGTACAGAAAATTCGGCAAAGCGAATTACCACAAAGACGGCAGATTTAACCTTAAAATACTGCTGCAAAAAACTGTATGCAAATAGCATTCTATTTGTTAAATAAAGGAATTTATCCCTAATACTTTGTGATTGGTTGCCGTAGGTGTATATTTGGACCTTAACAAGGATGATCAAGAATGGCTGAAACAAGAAATATTCTTTCAGAAAACAAAGATGGAATACTTTATCTCACCATCAACAGAGAACCAAAGCTTAATGCTCTGGACTTTAGAACCCTCCAGGAAATCAAGAATATCTTCAATGAAGTAAACGATAACAAATCGATCCGCGGAGTAATTTTTACGGGGGCCGGAGAAAAAGCTTTTGCTGCAGGAGCTGATATTAATGAGATATCCGAACTCAACGAACTTAATGCGAGGAAATTTTCCGAAAGTGGGCAGGAGATATTCGAGCTGATAGAAACCTGTCATAAGCCTGTTATTGCCGTGGTTAACGGCTATGCGTTAGGTGGCGGTTGCGAGCTTGCAATGGCCTGCCATATCCGTCTCGCTTCGGCCAATGCTATGTTCGGTCAACCGGAAGTCAACTTGGGCATTATCCCGGGCTACGGAGGTACTCAACGACTAACCAGGATCATAGGAAAAGGAAAGGCCTGTGAGCTTCTGATGACAGGAGATATGATAGGCGCTGAAGAGGCCAAGGTTTATAGACTGGTGAACCATGTACTGCCAACCAAAGAGGAGGCCATGGCCAAAGCGGAAGAAATCCTCCACAAAATCATGTCCAAGGCACCTTTAGCGATCGGAATGATTGTGGACTGTATCAACTCCGTCTACGAAGACAACGAAAACGGATATCAAATTGAGGCCAACAGCTTCGCAAGATGTGTCAAATCCGAGGATTATCTGGAGGGCACAGCAGCCTTTCTCGAGAAAAGGAAACCTAATTTTAAAGGGGAATAAGTCCCCTTTATTTTTTCCCTATGAGCCAAATTAAAAAACTAGCCGGACAGACGGCCATATATGGCATTAGCAGTATTTTAGGGAAGACCATTAACTTTTTGCTTATCCCGATTTACACCAGTTACCTTCCCAAGGAAGACGTCGGAGCTTTTACTGTTATTTATTCTTTTATTGCGTTTTTCAACATCGTCTTCACTTTCGGTATGGAAACGGCTTTTTTCCGATTCTCTACCGGAAAGGGCTTGGATCCAAAAAAAGTCTATGGCAATGCCCAGTCGCTGATTATCACCACTTCTTTGTCGCTGGGCGCACTGTTGTACCTTAGTGCCGTACCCTTGGCAGAATTACTAGGATACTCCGGGAAGGCTTACCTCTTCAGATGGGTGGCGCTTATCCTGACCATTGATGCCCTTATGGCCATTCCCTTTGCCAAACTACGAGTTGAAGGCAAAGCGCTTGCTTTTGCACTTACCAAGCTTTTGAATATCGGGCTGAACGTCGGCTTCAATATCTTCTTCATTGTCATTTGCCGCCATATCTATTCCGGTGATCTATGGTCGCTACTTCAACCATTGGTAATATCGATTTACAATCCAGATTGGGGTGTGGATTACATCCTTCTCTCCAACCTGTTGGCAAATGCGCTTATTCTTCCGCTTGTATTTTTTCTAACGGGAAAGTTCACTTTTGTTTTGGACAAAACGCTTCTCCAGCCGATGTGGCATTATGCGGTTCCGCTTTTATTTATGGGTCTTGCGGGAGTCACCAATGAGGTCTTTTCGAGAGGCTTGTTCGAATATGCCCTTCCCGAAGGGTTTTATGAGGGGCTCAGCAAGAGGGAGGCAGGAGGCATCTTCGGTGCCAATTTCAAACTGGCCATCTTGATGAACCTGATCATTCAGGCTTTTAAATATGCTGCGGAGCCATTTTTCTTCCAACAGGCCGCCAACAAAAACAATCCGGCCATTTTTGCCAAAGTGATGCATTGGTTCATCATATTCTGCTCCCTGTTAATGGTAGCGGTCATGGTCAACCTAGACATTATTGGCCCGCTATTTTTAAGAGGTGAAGGGTATGACAAAGGATTAAACATCGTGCCCGTTTTGTTGTTGGGCTATCTTTTCCTAGGCATCTACTACAACTTGAGCATTTGGTTCAAGATTACCGACAAGACTGAATACAGCCTGTACATCACCTTGTTCGGAGCAGCAATTACCCTTGTCGTCGTGTTTGGCTTTATTCCGGTTTTAGGATTTATGGGGGCGGCATTAAGCACCCTATTGTCCTACCTGACCATGAGCGTGATATGCTATGTAATCGGCCAAAAGTACTATCCCATACCCTATCAAACCGGTAAAGGCATTTTCTACCTCTCCTTAGCATTTCTGTTGGGTTATATGGGCTTTTGGATTGAGTTGGATAATCCCATTGGGGAATTCCTAGCTCAAAATGCATTTGCCGTAGCTTATGGCGGGATAATTGTCTTAATGGAAAAAAAGGAATTATATTTGATCCTCCAATCAATTTTCGCCAAAAATGCCCATGCAAGTAAAAGTAATTAACCAATCCAAACATCCCTTACCGGCTTATCAAACTGCTCTTTCTGCGGGCTTGGATCTGAGAGCAAATCTCGAGAATCCCGTCGTGTTGGCTCCTTTAGAAAGGAAGTTGATTGGCACCGGATTGTTTATTGAGCTGCCTGCAGGCTATGAAGCCCAGATCCGTCCGAGGAGCGGCTTGTCCTACAAAAACGGAATTTCGGTCTTGAATAGTCCTGGAACCATCGACGCGGATTATAGAGGAGAAATCAAGGTCCTGCTGGTTAACTTAAGCAATGAGACTTTCAAGGTCAACGACGGGGAAAGAATCGCCCAAATGGTCATCGCCAAGCACGAACAGATCCAATGGGAAGAGACCGTAGATCTTTCCGAGACAGAACGAGGTGCTGGCGGGTATGGCAGCACGGGGAAATTGTAAGCCAATAAGTACGGAACCAAAACGTTATTAAATTTGTACCAATGCAAGCGGAAAATAGCTTGATTTCCCATTTTGCAGTGATTGAAGGGATTATTTACCCATCTAATCGTTGCATAAACCGCTGAAGTGGGAGAAGAATTTCCTAAAATTACTGGGAGGTTTGAGAACGGCTATAGTCTTCGTGGTAACCTACTTATGAATACAAAAATAAAAAACTGGGCTATAACTTTAGTGGGAGCAATACTCTTGGTATTAAGCGGCTCTATCCCTACCTTTTCACAAAGCCTTTTAACAAAAAAAGAAAGAAAAACCCAGCACCAAGATGCACAGGCCGACAGGTTGTTTATCGAGGGGCAAAGGTTCCTGATGTTGGAAGAATATGAGAAGGCGTATTTTTACTTTGGAAAGGCCTTGGAGCAGAAACCTGAATCCGGGGCTATAAACTTTAAGATTGCCGAAATTCTTAATCGTGCTGATCAAAATGAGGAGGCACTCAAATATGCTCAAAAAGCGGTTGAGGCTGACCCTGAAAACAAATATTATCACCTGCTGACCGCAGACGTATACAGCAAGCAGAAGAAACCCGAACTGGCTGCAGAGGTATTAAACTCTCTGATGGAAAACTCAGAGGACAACCAGCAGTATATTTTGGAACTGGCCTCCCTCTATCTTGCTTCTAAGGATCTCGATAAAGCACTAGACGCCTTGAATCGAGCAGAAGACTACTATGGCATTGTTGCGCAGCTTTCCTTCCAAAAGCAAAAAATCTACCTTCAGAAAAACGATCTGGAAAGTGCCGTGAATGAGGGCAAGAAACTTATTGAGGCCCACCCGGGTCATTCTCAATATGTCCTTGCGCTAGTGGAAATGCTGTTCAACAATGGAAAAACCGACCAAGCGCTGGAGCTGGTCTTGACCTCCCTAGAAACCTACCCTAACCAACCCGACCTTCATTTGGCGAGCTATACACTTTATAAAGAAAAAAGGGATTTAGAAAGGGCGCAGACCTATCTCGTGAAAGCCTTTGCTAACCCGGATCTTGCAGGAGAGATTAAGGCCAAAGCTTTTGGGGATATTCTTGGTGAAACAAAAAGTCAAAAACGAGAAGCCTTGCTGGACCAGTTAAGTGCTTTAATGTTGGAACATCACCCCTCCGATCCCAAAGTACTTACCTCTTTGGGTGATAGAGAGCTGTTTTCCCAAAACAAAACAGCGGCTTTAAAATATTATAGACAATCCCTACAGTTCAGTCCAAGCAATGAGCCTGTACTCCAAAACACCATCAGCTTGATGTTTGAGCAGGGCGGGGACTATGCGGAGATAGAAGAATATACGGTGATGGCCATTGAAGAATTTCCTGCAAAGGCTGAATTCTGGTTTTTCGACGGCACTACCAAACTGGCCCAGAAAAAATATGAGGAAGCAACCGCTTCCCTCAACAAAGCCTTAGAATTGAACAAGGGAGGCAATAAGCAGCTCGCTATTTTAGCTGGAGGACAGTTGGGCGACGCCTACCACTACCTGGGCAAAAAAACGGAGGCTTATGAATCGTACGAGAAAGTATTGGCGCTTAGTCCGGACAACGACCATATCTTGAATAATTATGCTTACTTTCTTTCGCTGGATAAAACGGACCTGGAGAAGGCAAAGGAAATGTCTGGAAAACTCGTAAAAAAATTCCCCACCAACGCCACGTACCTTGATACCTATGCCTGGGTGTTATTTCAGTTGCAGGAATATGAAGTTGCAGGACAGTACATGAAAAAGGCATTGGAACACCAAGAAATTCCCAGTGGAGTTATGTATGAACATTATGGTGACATTCTTTTTAAATTAGGGAATAAGAAGGATGCTTTGGAGTATTGGAAAAAAGCCCAAGGCTTGGAAGATGCCTCGAAGTTTTTGGACAAAAAAATAAAGGACCAGCAATATTATGAGTAACCGATTTCTTTTTGCTTTTGTTCTGATCGCACTTTTCGCCTCGGGATGTGCCAAAAAATCCGTGCTCTATACATCTGATGAGATCATGGAGGAATTTGAGCCTGCCTACTTTGATTTCAATTACCTGAGTTCCAGGTCGAGGATTGCCCTGGAAGAACAAAACGGGCGCACCACTAAAGGTACTTTAAATATCCGCGCCAAGAAAGACAGCGTCATTTGGTTCAGCCTTTCTCCCGGATTAGGTATAGAGGCAGCGAGGGGAATGGTAACCACCGAAGAGATAAAAATCAAGGACCGCATCAACGGGAAGGATATAGACCTGACTTTTGCCCAGTTTGAGGAGAGTTATGGAATTAAACTTAGTCTCAATCTATTTCAGAACATTCTGTTTGGGAATGTTCCACATGAGGTTTCTTATAGGGACAGGTTAATCCGTGTGGGAAGATCTTTCGAGTTATATCAGCAAAGAGACAACATCCGGTATAAATCCAGCATTGGAACCCAACACGGGAAGGTCACCAAAATGGAGAGTGTATCTGAGGAAAATTCAGGAAGAATCTCTGCCACTTATCCGGAGTTCAGCGATGTAAACAATCAGCCATTCGCCCACAAAGTGCTCATAGAAATGCTCATTAACTTGCCCAACAACCCAAAATCAAAAACTCTGGTTAACCTTGAAGTCAACAAAGTGGATCTTAGCGATGAACCGCTTAGCTTTCCCTATAATTTTTAAGGAATGAAAAGTGTAAAATCCCTATTTTTTATTGTTTGCCTTGGATGGGTTTTCTTGTTGTGTTTTCAAGAAAGTTACGCCCAAACCAAAAAAAGCCGCGCACAGCTTGAAAAAGAAAAAGCGGATGTGCAAAAAAGGTTGAGCGAATTTGACAAGATTTTGAAGCAAACCTCGGCCCGGAAGAAAAACTCATTGGGAGAACTTCAGCTGGTTAGCAAACAGCTGGAGACAAGAGTTTCTTATATCAACACCCTGAACAGGGAAGTCACGCTGATCGACAACGAGATCAAAGAAACAGAGTCAAAAATAGTTTCTTTGGAAAATGACTTAAAGAACCTGAAAGAAGAGTACGGAAATATGATTTATGTGTCCTACAAACTAAACAGTGGAGTCACTATCATGACCTTTATCTTCAGCTCGTCTACCTTCAAACAATTTTATATGAGGTTGAGGTACCTCAAACAGTACAGCGACGCCAGGAAAAAGCAAGTAGCTGAAATCGAACGGGTAAACTTGGCGCTTGAGGATCAAAGAGCCCTTTTGGAAGATAGAAGGGAGGAAAAACATTTGGTTCTCCAGCAGGAACAGCTCCAAAAACAACAACTTGACCAGCTAAAAAATGAACAGCAGGGTATTATTCAAACACTTTCCCAAAAAGAAGAGGAGCTAAAAAAAGAAATTGCGGCGACGAAAAAACAGCAGGAACAACTCAACAAGCTGATCACCATGGTCATTGAAGAAGAAATACGCTTGGCAGAAGCTGATGCAAAGAAAAGCAATACCAAGACTACCACCACCGCTCCCGGGAGCAAGATCCCACTTACGCCGGAAGGAGCAGCACTATCCAGCTCATTTGCAGGAAACAAAGGACGGATTCCTTGGCCGGTAGCCAGCGGCTTTATCAGCAGAAAATACGGAACCCACGCCCACCCCACCCTTAGAGGAATCACGGAAACGAATGATGGTGTGGATATCCAAACTAACTCCGATGAAACCGTCCGATCGGTATTTAGTGGTACAGTAACGAAGATTACCACCGTCCCCGGCATGGGAGGAACTGTTATCATTAGGCATGGTGAGTATTACACCATGTACAGCCGATTGAAAACCATTACGGTCAAATCCGGACAGCAGGTAAATTCCATCACACCTATCGGAACCGTCTATACCAATAAAGACGGCATAGCTGAGGTTCACTTCCAAACTTGGAAAGGGCTGGAGGTGATGGACCCCTCAGTTTGGCTTTCGAGAAAATAAACCATAAATCATTATTAATCCTTATATTTGAAAAAAAGAGGAATAACTCTATGTCATTCCTTTGTGTTAAAAAAGCACAGTGATATATTTGTAACAATAACATAACCAAAACAAGCTTATTATGAATACATTGGGTTTCATTCAAAATATAGGAGGGGGATCATTGGTGCTCATCATCTTGGTGATCATACTCCTATTTGGTGCTAAAAGAATCCCTGAATTGGCTAGAGGGTTGGGGAGAGGAATCAGAGAATTCAAGGACGCAACTAAAGAAATTCAGGATGATTTAGAGGAAGGTCTAAAAGACAAAAAGAAAGAACACTAAAATCTCTTACATTGAGTAGTTTCCATTCATTTGACGATATAAAAAAAGCAATTGCAAATAACGAAACAGATTGTAAAGCAATTGTCAATCACTATCTCAAAAACATTCAAGCGAAGGCACATTTAAACGCCTTCGTTGAAGTTTATACCCATGCTGCTTTAGAACAGGCAGCGGTGATAGATTCAAAAATTGCATCAGGAAAGGCCGGTAAATTGGCCGGCATGGTAGTCGGCATTAAAGATGTTCTCTGTTATGCAGGACATGAAGTCAATTCTTCCAGCAAAATTCTGGAAGGGTTCGAATCTCAGTTTACCGCTACAGCAGTACAAAAATTGATTGATGAGGACGCGATTATCATCGGCAGGTTAAACTGTGATGAGTTCGGAATGGGTTCTTCCAACGAGAACTCTGTTCATGGGAAAGTACTCAACGCCATCGATGAATCTAGGGTACCCGGAGGTTCTTCGGGCGGGTCAGCGGTAGCCGTTCAGGCAAACTTATGCACCGTCTCCTTGGGTACGGATACCGGGGGATCGGTAAGACAGCCGGCGGCCTTCACCGGTATTGTCGGTATCAAGCCCACCTACTCTAGGGTATCGCGGTTTGGATTGATCGCTTATGCATCATCTTTCGACACCATTGGGGTATTTTCAACCAATGTAAAGGACAACGCCCTGGTTTTGGAAGTTATTGCCGGTCCTGATGAATATGACAGCACGGTATCCAAAAAGCCTGTTCCCAACTATAGCGAACTGTTAAACTTTAGCAAGTCGGCAAAAGTAGCTTACCTTAAAGAAACACTCCACTCGGAATCGTTACAAGAGGAAATTAAGTCCAATACAATAGCCGTTTTGGAGAGGCTAAAGCAGGAGGGACATCAGGTAGAAGAAGTAGATTTTCCGCTTTTGGAACATGTACTGCCCACTTACTACATTTTGACAACTGCCGAAGCGAGTTCCAATCTTTCGAGATTTGACGGTGTAAAATTCGGCTACAGAACACCGAATGCGCACAATCTGGAGAGCATGTACAAACTGACCAGAGCTGAGGGCTTTGGTGAAGAGGTAAAAAGAAGGATCATGCTGGGTACGTTTGTGCTGAGTGCTAGCTACTATGACGCCTATTTCACTAAAGCGCAAAAAGTACGGCGGCTGATAAAGGAGTTTACAGAGGATCTGTTGACCAAGTTTGACTACATTATTATGCCCACTACGCCTTCAACAGCGTTTAAGTTTGGGGAGCATTCCAACGATCCGGTGGCCATGTACCTTGAAGATCTATTTACTGTTCAGGCATCTGTGTCTGGGGTTCCCTCCGTTTCAATTCCTAACGGAGAGGACAAAAATGGTCTTCCTATCGGCTTACAGATAATGGCAAATTCGTTTAAAGAAGCAGATCTTTATGCGTTTGCCGATTATTTAATGGAATCGAATAATTAAATCCAAATTATCCTGGCCATGAAAAAATTGACTTACACGGTTTTCTTAACCTTATCTCTAAACCTGTTGCTCGTATTTTTTTCTCATGGTCAGGAGTTAGTCGATTTTTTGAATGTAATGCAGGCGGACGAAGAGTTGATATTACCGCAATATGATTTTGACCACATTCCCGACTTTACCTACGATGAAGTAAAAGAGCGCGTAGATGCCATGTCTACTGAGATGCCCTTTGAGCTAAACGAGACCATTTTTTCCTTTATCAATTACTTTACCGTCCGTAACCGTGCCTATTCCAGAATGATTCTGGAGAGGAAAGATACCTATCTGCCCTTATTTGAAGATGCCCTGGAAAGACACGGTATGCCGGATGACATAAAATACCTGGCCATAATAGAATCGGGTTTAAATCCCAAGGCTGTTTCTAGAGTCGGCGCAATGGGATTGTGGCAATTTATGCCGGCCACCGGCAGAGAATATAAGCTCTATGTCAATAGCCACGTCGATGACCGTATGGACCCCGAGTTGGCCACCGAAGCCGCTGTGAAATACCTCAAAGCACTTCACAGGATGTTTGGTGATTGGGAGGTGGCTTTGGCGGCGTATAACTGCGGACCGGGAAATGTGAGAAAAGCGATTAGAAGATCTGGAGGCAAGAAGACCTTTTGGGGCATCTATGATTATCTTCCCAGGGAAACCCGAAGTTATATCCCCCAATTTCAAGCCATCATGTACGTTCTGCGTTACGCAGAAGAACATAATATAATACTTGAGAATTCTGCCTTTCCTTTGGTGCATGAAAAAGTGAAATTGGGAACAAAGATTGATTTGGAGCAGTTTTCGCAACTCTCTGGGATTTGCATCGAAGACCTGGAGGAATTGAATCCGTCGATATTGAAACGCCAGATCCCCCAATCCCATACCCACTATGCATTGAAAATCCCGAAATCAAAAGCCGGGTTCCTTGCGGAAAATCAGGAGTGGATTATGGATTCGCTCAGCTTGAGATCCAATATTTTGCTGGCTGACAATGTAGAAGAGATTGAAGAACCGTACGCTCTACCTGCACATAGGATTATCTATCGGGTCCGACAGGGAGATGCTTTAGGAACCATAGCTCAAAAACACAACACCACTGTCGCTAACCTGAAAAAATGGAATTCTCTAACATCAAACATGATTAAAGTCGGGCAAAATTTATCCATCTATTCTGAAAATGATGCTCTCTCCAATGCTTTGGTGTCCAACAATACGGAATCCAGCAATCCCAATCAATCCAACAACAAAGTCTATACTGTTCAACCCGGCGACTCCCTGTGGCTTATTTCCCGAAAGATGGAAGGGGTAACCATAGACCAGCTCAAAAAGCTTAACAATTTGAACAACAATCAGATCAAGCCCGGACAGAGATTGATTATCGGCTGAGTTTTATGAACTAAATTTTTAATTTTCATTTTTATTCGGGGATTAAATTATAAATTGAAGCTCATATCACTAAAATCAATATTATGTCTATAAAAAAAAGAATTCATTTAATTTCGGTTTTCATACTCCTCATCCTGGTAGGTTGCGGAGAAAACACCGAGGAAAGTTCCGATTCCTCCAAACCAAGAGCCAGAGGTGATGTAGGAGAAATCATACTAGTTATGGATTCGGCAAAATATGAAGGCCCTGTCGGAGATGCTGTAAAAGACATTTTTGAAGAAGACATTCGGGGGCTGGAGCGCCAGGAGAAAATCTTCAACCTTAGACGGGTAGATCCCCGGGCGATGAACAGGGTTCTAAAAAGCGCTACCAATATCGTTTACGTCACCACCTTTGACGACAAAAATCCGGGGAGTCAGGCGATAAATGCGCAGTTCAACCAATCCGCTAAAGAAAAGGTACGTAGCGATTCCTCTGTATTTATGCTAAGGAACGAAAATGAATTTGCCATTGGTCAGGTGGTCCTATACCTTTTTGGGTCCAATGAAGAACAACTCATTCAAAACCTAAAAGCCAACAAAGACCGGATTCAGAACATGTATGAAGTACGAGAACGGGAAAGGCTGGCCAACGGTATCCTTAGCCGAAAAAACTCCGCGATTCATGTTAAAGGGAAGGAAAAGTTCGGTATCGGAATTAATGTTCCTGCCTCATATCAATTTGTGAAAGAGGATGAAAACTTCTTATGGATGCGACAGCCTACGCCGACTACCAGCCGTGCGGATATCAGTCTGTTCTTCTATCAGACAGACTATGTCTCAGAAGAGCAGGTATTTCCGGATAATATCATCAAGCTGAGAAACGAAATTACCAAAACTAGGATTTTTGGTGACCCTGACATTCAAAGCAGTTACATAGAAACCCAACAGCTATCTGTCCCCTCGTTTAGAAACATCAGCGTAGGTGGCAACTATGCGGTGGAATTAAGGAGCCAATGGAGAACCCATAACATCAGCATGGGAGGATCCTTTCTTTCTTATACTGTGGTGGATGAAGAAGCAGGGAAACTTTATTACATGGAAGGATTTGTGTACTATCCCAATGAAGCCCATCGCGCTTCTTTGAGGGAAATAGAAACAATTCTTCTGGCCACGGAATTTCCGTCCGCACCATCGGTGTCGGAGAATGAACAAAATTAAAAAACACTTATGGCTATTAAAATCAGAAGAGAGGATGCACTAAATTACCACACCCAAGATAAGCCGGGTAAAATAGAGGTCGTGCCGACCAAGCCGCTTTCCAGCCAGCTGGATCTTGCGTTGGCTTATTCCCCGGGAGTTGCTGAGCCTTGCAAGGAAATACATGCAGACAAGGAAGCTGCCTACAAATACACAGCTAAAGGAAATTTGATCGCAGTGATCTCCAACGGAACTGCTGTGCTGGGGTTAGGAGATATCGGCCCTGACGCTTCCAAGCCCGTTATGGAAGGCAAAGGTGTTCTCTTCAAGAAATTTGCAGGCATCGATGTTTTTGATCTGGAAATAAATGAAAAGGATCCAGAGAAGTTAATCAATATTATCAAATCTTTAGAACCGACTTTTGGAGGTATCAACCTCGAAGATATTAAAGCTCCGGAATGCTTTGTCATAGAGCAAACCTTGAAGAAGGAAATGAACATCCCTGTGATGCATGATGATCAGCACGGCACGGCGATTATTTCCGGGGCAGCACTTTTAAATGCTCTTGAGATCATCGATAAAAAAATAGAAGACATCAAACTGGTAGTCAACGGCGCAGGTGCCGCCGCCATTTCCTGTACTTTTTTCTATATGAGCCTCGGGGTCAAAAAAGAAAATATCGTCGTCTGTGATAAAGAAGGCGTGGTAAGAGCAGACCGAGAAGATATGGAAGTAAACCGTAAGGCCTTGGCAACTGATCGTGACATCCAC
>DATGMS010000345.1:0-3486 GCA_035307285.1 Cyclobacteriaceae bacterium | reverse complement strand
TTTTTACGGATTTCATCGGTTGTTAAAAATACTTTCGTTCAATTAGATAAGCGGCTATGATTTGAAGCTTGATAGAAAACAAATTCAGATCTCCCACCTATCAAGATCCAACAAATCTTTTAGCAACGAGATATTATCATTCTTCGAGGTTGTCAAATTTGGACATATCAAAGGTCTCGTCCTGCAGGTAGTGAGGGTATAGCTGTAAATGGCGTTTTTTAACGGCAGCAAGTAAAGTTGATCTCAGTTCTTCTATGTTCCTGCCGGATTCAGCGGCCATAAAGACCGGAGTGATGGCGGACTTTTTGTCATAGTTGTTCTTAAGCATTTCAAAGTCAATGAAATTTGCCTCCTCCACTTCGAGTTCGGTCATGTTCATTAAGGCCTCTTCTGAAGGCAGTTCGGGAACCAAATCTATCTTATTAAAGACCAACAAGGTCGGCTTCTCGCCCGCCCCGAGCTCGGAGAGCGTCTGGTTCACTATGGAGATTTGATCTTCGAAATTCGGATGTGATAGATCCACCACGTGAACCAATATATCAGCTTCTTGAATCTCGGCTAAGGTCGACTTGAACGATTCAATCAAATGCGTAGGCAGTTTTCTGATGAATCCCACCGTGTCTGAAAGCAGAAAAGGGATATTGTCACCCAGCACGACCTTACGTACAGTAGAGTCCACGGTAGCAAAAAGCTTGTTTTCCGCCAGCACGTCTGCTTTAGTAAGAAGGCGCATCAAGGTGCTTTTGCCCACGTTGGTGTAACCTACCAGGGCTACCCTCACAATTCCTTCGCGGCCTTTTCTTTGGGTCATCCCCTGCTTCTCGATTTTTTTGAGCTTGTCTTTTAGAAGGGTGATCTGGTTCCGGATATTCCGTTTATCGGTTTCAATTTCCTTTTCCCCGGCACCTCCCCTGGTGGCTGTCCCACCTCTCTGCCGTTCCAAGTGAGTCCATAAGTTGGTAAGCCGCGGCAATAGATACTGATACCTCGCCAGCTCCACCTGGGTTTTTGCTTGGGCGGTTTGGGCCCGATTGAGGAAGATGTCCAGAATCAGGAGAGAACGATCATAGACTTTTACTTTAAGTTCATTTTCCACGTTTCTCATCTGTGACGGCGATAGATCGTCATCGAAGACCACCATGTCCACCTCGAAATGCGTCACGTAGTTTTTTATCTCCTCCAGTTTCCCTGTTCCAACAAAGAATTTCACGTCTGGCCTTTCAAGCCGTTGGGTAAACCGATGGATGGTTTCTGCCCCTAAGGTTTCCGTTAGGAACGCCAGTTCGTCCAAATACTCCTGAACCTGGCGGTCGGTTTGGTGTTGATGGATCAAGGCCACCAACACTGCCGTTTCCTTTCGGGGAGCGGTATCAAATAAGTTGTTTAATTTTCTTGAATATTTACTCATTAATTATAATTTCAATCTAAAATAAGCAAATGGCATCTTTACACAATTCACAAGTGCCTTAGAAACAATAAAAGTACCATAATTTGGGCAGTTAATACTTAATTTGCCTCAATTTACTAAATTACAACAGCCGTGATAGTTTAGGGAACCAAAAAACTAGAAATTTGGTCTTTTTATCAGCTAAAACCAGAAGAATGGAAATAAGAGAAACACCGATTAAGGATGTATATGAAATTTACCCTGCAGTTTTCAAGGATGCCAGAGGGTATTTTTTAGAGACGTACAGGAAAGACCTGTTCGAAAAGCATGGCCTCCCCACTGAATGGCTTCAGGATAATCAATCTTTCTCTATGGCAGGGATTTTGAGAGGTCTTCATTTCCAGCAGGGTGCTTTTGCTCAGGCCAAATTGGCGAGGGTAATATTAGGCAAGGTACTGGACGTGTGTGTAGACCTTCGCAAGGGATCACCCACTTTTGGAAGATATCACTCGGTTATTTTGGATAGCGTACAACACAATATGTTATATATACCGAAGGGATTTGCACATGGTTTTGCGGTATTGGAGGATGCTGTATTCTCTTATAAGTGTTCCAACCTTTATGATAAGGCGAGTGAGGGAGGAATTATCTGGGATGATCCCGAGTTAGGTATAGACTGGCAGGTAGCCAATCCAATTTTGTCTGAAAAAGATGAGTTGTGGCCTACTGTTCAGGAATTTAAGGAAATAAGTGGAGGTGGACTTTAATGGCATTATTAGATATATTTAGAAGTAATAGGGCAGGAGAGGTAAAATCGCTGGATCTGAGCTGGATGGTTTCAGACATGCACAGTCATTTGGTTCCTGGCATTGACGACGGATCCCAAAGCCTTGAGGAATCCGTGGCTTTGGTCAGGAGGCTAGAAGGCTACGGCTTAAAAAAGCTGATCATTACGCCTCATGTAATGACGGAATTTTATAAAAATACGCCGGAAATTATCAGCTCAGGCCTTCAAGCGTTGAAAGCAGAACTTCTAAAGGAAAATATAGCCATCGAATTGGACGTTGCGGCAGAATACTATCTCGACGAGATTTTTTTGGAAAAAGTTACCTCCGGCCAACCCTTAATGACTTTCGGAAATAATCATGTGCTTGTAGAAACTGGGTTTATGAGCAAACCCAGCATGCTGCTGGAAAGCTTTTTCCAGTTGGAAATGGCAGGATATCAGCCCGTATTCGCACATCCAGAAAGGTATCTTTACCTTCACCAGGATCTGGCGCTGTTGGAATCTTTAAGCGACAGGAATATCAGTTTTCAGTTGAACCTTCTTTCCATCACAGGCTATTATTCAAAGCCTGTTAAAAAATTTGCTGAAAAGCTTATCGATGAAGGCCTTATTAAATTGGTCGGCACCGATTGCCACAATGAACGGTATTTGAACTTTATGGAAAGACTTCCTGATGAGAAATACTTCCATAAGTTAAAATCGATGGACCTGCTCAATACCTCTTTATGAAAATCCTTCTTACTGGTATAACCGGTTTATTGGGAAGTTATCTTGCGCGGGAATTCTCAACCTTGGGGGAGCTTCATGGGTTGAAGCGCAAAGAGAGCAACCCGAAACTCCTTGGTGAACTCGCCGAGAGCGTTATCTGGCATGAAGGAGACCTCAATGACTATCAATCTTTAGAGGAAGCTTTTTCCGGTATGGATTTGGTCGTGCATGCTGCCGGGCTGGTGAGCTACAATTCCAAGGACAAGGATAAGCTTATCACCGTTAATGTGGAAGGTACAGCCAATGTGGTCAATGTAATGCTCCAAAAAGACATTAAAAAGCTGATTTACATCAGCTCGGTAGCAGCGCTAGGGCGGGTCGCAGGGGTTTCCTATGTTGATGAGCATATCAAATGGACGCCTTCTCCCCTAAATACTCCCTACGGCATCTCTAAATATTTGGGAGAGCTGGAAGCTTGGAGAGGAGCGCAGGAAGGATTGGATGTGATGATTTTTAATCCTTCGGTCCTGCTAGGGAAGGTTTCGGACCAAAGAAGCAGTACAGCAATCTACGATTATGTGCTCGCTGAGAACCGGTTTTACCC
>DATGMS010000344.1:0-3613 GCA_035307285.1 Cyclobacteriaceae bacterium | reverse complement strand
GTGTACATTTTTCTTTGTTGCATGTACTGACGTTGATGGTGAAGGAGATGCCTATAAACCGTCTCGTCTTCGGGATCTTGAGGCGGAATCTGTAGGAAATTCTTTAACCAGGAAGCATACCCGAGATTGGCTTGCATCTTTTCGATATCGTTGCCGGTAGAGGTGATGGAAAGCCGGTTGCTGCGATAGTTAAACACCGGGCGGTTGCTATGGGCGATCCCTTTTTCGGCAGAGGCAATGAAAGCGGTAATGTCATCCGAGCCCCACGCCAGGGGTAAATAATAAAAGCCCCCCCTTTCTAGCAACGAGGCTCTACGGTACAAATAGTCCGAAATATAATTGGATCGGTACTGCCTCAGACGGTGCCAGATAGAATCATATACCCGCTCATAAGAAGGGCAGGCCGGGGTGAGCATCAATGTGTGGCCATCATCATCGATGATTTTGCTCCTACAGTGATACACGTCCAAGTGGGGATAGGTTTGGATAAGTTTGGAAAATTCTTCCAGATAATCAGGTTCGAGCAAGTCATCATCACCCATAATCATGATATACTCTCCTTGGGCGAGGGACAAGCACTTGTTCCAATTGTCCACCAGATTTAAAGAACCGACATTGCTGCTATTTTTGACATAGGTGATCCGGCTATCTTCAAATTGCGAAACAATCTCTTCGACTGGCTCAGGGGAACAATCATTGAGAATAATTAACTCCAGATTGTCTAAGCTCTGCTGAAGAATGCTGTTGATGCAGTCTTTCAGGTATTTGCTTTTGTATGCAGGTATGCAAATCGAGTATTTAACCATTCTCCTCTTTATTTTGAACCTTTCTTTAATAATTGTTCCTTAAGATAATCGATGTCCGTCTTTTTGATCACAAACGCCAACTGGAAGGCTACATAGGCCACTCCAAAAATTGCGGACTTGGCGAGGATTGCCGCTATCCCCTCGGGTATCCCCAGCCATAACCCCGCATAATGACCTATTACGAATGCAATAAATGCGCCCAAAACCGACGGGAAAAAAGACCCGAAAAAGATTTTGCCGTTGTTTAGGTTTAAAACTTTGGGAATATAATAGATATAAAAAAAGCCGATTTGGATAATCATGTAGACAAAGTAGCCAATTACGGCCGCACCTACGTTGAGCGTCGGCGCAAAGATAACCGTAATGGGTAAAGAAATGATACAGGCAGCGGCTGAGGAGTACACCAGTTGCTTGGTCTTTCCCGAGGACAATACCAGACTGGCCACGGGCGTGTTGTGCATGGACAATAAGACAGTCAATAACCAGATGATCATCCAAATACTCAGGTACTGGTAATCCTCACCCATATAGAGCAAGAGAATATCACTTGCGTTAAGGATAAGCAGGAAAACTATCAAACACAGGAAAACGGAAATATACTTGGTGGCTTCGATCACCATTTTTTCCAATTTTGGAGGGTTGTTTTCCGCATAGATTTTTGAAGCCGAAGGCAATAAAACCTGGAGGAATATCCCACCAAACGATAGGATCAGCATCGCGATGGTCTGTATAACCCGATAGTCTGTCAATACATCCATACCTGAGGCATATTTTGCCAATAAAATAGGTCTCAGCTCGTTTGCGGTCAATTGGAAAAGCCCCATCACAAAGATGGCCATGCTGTAACCTATGATCTCTTTGAAAGCTTTTCCGTCCCACTTCGGTAATAGAAGTTGGGATATGGTGAGTGGGTAAACCCGTAGCCGGTGGATGTTAAAAGGTATGGGTACCAATGTGGACAGAATGTAAAAAAAGAAATAAAGGGTCAGGGACCATTCAAATGTGACCGCGAGTAAAGCCACCACGAAATTAAGAATGCTGCTGATGACCGTAACCCGGTTGACATAGCCGAGCTCATCCTTGGCGCTAAGAAGCTGGACGACCACATTCGATAGCCAATTGAAGACTGCACTGGCCGAGAGGATGTACATCATCCAGCGGTAAATGGGAAGCTGATGTTCCGCCAGATTGAAGAAATATTTCCCATAATCCGCCATCAGGAAGAAAATCAGCGCATTGATCAGACCGATGGAGCCATAGAAGACGATACTTGAACGGGAAACCTTTTGAATCTTTCCCCACTCCTCCTTCGCCACCCACATTGAAAAAAAACGGACGGAACCGACATTCATCCCTAGATCCATAAGACGTAGGTAGGCATTAAGGGAAAAAGCCAGTGCTATTAGGCCATAATCCACTTTACCGTAGTAGCCGACCAACAGGGGAATAGTGACAAACTTTGCTGCGGCGTCCAAGATTTTCGCCATTATGCCCCAAGCTGAACCGGAAAAAATGCGTTTGACAGAAGAAGGGCCGCTCATTGGATAATCTGAAAAGTTATAAGAAAGAATTTCTTTCCATGTATGGAACACGAATAAACGTAACGCTTTAGTTAAGAATCATCTTCTGCTGCAATGCAGGCGAATTAACCGACCCGGTCCTGCTGCCAATACTTCACCCAAATCCTATTGGACAGCGATTTGCCACATTTAATACTTCCAAAGGCATTATGCAAGAACAATGCCTTCAAAGTAAGAAAGCATTATAACACAAAGAATCATTCCTTAAAAACCCCTAAATCTACTATTCAACTCTCCTATAAAATCACTAAGCCTTGTGGCCGAAAACAGGGCAAGGATCTACAACAGTTCTAACAAACCGGTTCCATCCACAATGTTCACCTCGTAAATTTCTGGATTACGGTTAAACTCGCTTTGGTACGCAGCGGTGATTTCAGCTTCAAACAATTCCTTTTGATCCTTCCTCACCAGGTTAATTGTGCAGCCTCCAAATCCCCCACCCATCATCCGGGCACCCAAGACCTCCGATCGTTCTCTTGTAAAGTCTACTAAAAAATCCAGCTCGGGGCAACTCACTTCATATTTGCTGGACAGCCCGTCATGGGATCCGTACATCAGAGTCCCGAAACCTTCTAGATCTCCGGTTTCCAGCATCTGACAACCTTTTAAAAGCCTTTCATTTTCCTCCAGCACATATGTGCAGCGTTTCCAAACCTTTAAAGGAAGTTCCGATATTACCGAATCCAACATTTCAAATGTCACGTCCCTTAAGCTAGCTATACCCGAATAATGCCCTTGAACCGCCGAAACCCCCATTTCACATTCTCTCCTTCGCTGGTTATACTCCGTATCCGCAAGGGAATGTTCAACTTTGGTATTGCACAAAATAAACTGGTAGTGGCCAAGGTTCAATGGAAAATAACTGTACTCAAGGGAACGGCAGTCCAAGCGGATGGCATGGCCGGCTTTGCCCATCATGGAGGCAAATTGATCCATTATGCCACATGCCACTCCTGCATAGTCATGTTCTGCTGTTTGGCTGTATTTCACCATGGAAAGCCGATCTATTTCCAAGCCAAAAAGTGTGGAAAGACCAAAGCAGACCCCATTTTCCAATGCCGCAGAAGACGATAGCCCTGCACCGATCGGGATGTTTCCACCAAAAACACAATCGAATCCCCTTACTTCATGCCCGCCTTTTAAGAGTTCTGCCACCACCCCCATGATATAATTGATCCAGCCACTGGACGCAGGGGAGAATTCCAAAAGAGAAAAGGTCTTCATTTC
>DATGMS010000343.1:0-3198 GCA_035307285.1 Cyclobacteriaceae bacterium | reverse complement strand
TGGGCAAATGAACAGCAAGACTAAAAGCTATCAGGACCTTGGCATAGGCTGGAGTTATCTGCCGCGCCCGAACCTGATCATCCATTTTGCTTGCTCTAATCTTCTGGGGCGGAAGAACACCTTTGGGTATCAATTCAGTGGGGAAGCCAATGCCGCAGGGTATCATGAATCCCTTCCAATAGGACAAGGAGCACCGAGATTTTTGTTTCTGGGAATTTTCTTGACCCTTTCAAAAGACAAATCTGCCAACCAATTAAACAATTTATAAATATATCAATTATGAAAAAGTACGGCTTATTATTCGTTTTACTGACCTTGATATCCATGCTCGGCAGTGCCTCCAACGAGGTCTACAAAGAAGCAATGCAAAGAGAAATTGTACAACTTTGGCAAGCAGCTACTGTGTCGGAACTCCAAAGCGCTGCTAACGCTTTTACGCGGATTTCTTCGCTGAACCCAGAGGAGTGGCTTCCTCCCTATTATGTAGCGGTAGCTTATGCTCAGATGGGATTTAGGAGCGATGAGAGCATCACAGTAAAAGATGGCTATTTTTCTCAGGCCAAAGAGCATATTAAAAAAGCTGCCAGGCTTTCGGAGAACAATTCCGAGATAATTGCCGTGGAAGGCTTCATTATCATGGGAGAATTGAGCCTTGATCCGGGGGCTAGGGGACAAAACCTTTCACCTTTGGCCATGCAAACTTTGGGAAGGGCCATGGAACTGGAACCAGAGAACCCCCGGGCGATGATCATGATGGCACAGATGGAATTGGGGACTGCCCAGTTCTTTGGTCAAAGCCCTGAGAAAGCCTGCAGATTAGCCAAAATAAGTCGGGATCGGTTTGCCCAAGAAGCTTCTGAAGTGGGAAAAGACAGCATTTATCCCACTTGGGGATCGGTAATGGCGGAGCAAATGATGGGATCTTGTCCATGATGCGCCTCAAAATGAATTTTGATATACAAGGCGTGAAAGTTATTGCTTAACTTTCACGCTGACAGCTCCTCCTGTAAGTTGATTTATGAGTAATACAGCCATTTTTCGTTCAGTCAAGAACTTCAGTTTGGTAAATCTGGGCATCATCACCATCTTGATGGTGTTTTTATGTCCCCGTTGTTTCTTGTCTCTGGAGGGGATCACGTCGATTTACCCGGAGTTTATACTTTCATTTATCCTGTCCTGTGCGCTAAGTATGGGAGGATCAGCCGTTGAGCATTTCTTCGATAACCGAATATCTTGGATAGAGCAGCCTGTACGGAGGCTGTTTTTCACCTTTGGAGTTTATCTGGTCTATTCATTTCTGGTCAGCTTTTTTGCCATTACCTGTTTCGTACTCATTAAGGTGGAAGCGGTGACGCTTCAAAATATATCATGGATGCAAATGATCGAAAGGACGGTTATGCCTGTTTCAATAGCGGTCTTAATTATATCGATCTTCATCTCCAGGGGCTGGTTGTTAGAGTGGCGGAATACTGCTATAGAGGCAGAGCAACTTAAATCGCAAAAATTAGAAAGCCAAAACCAATTTTTAATAGATCAGCTCAATCCACACTTTTTGTTTAATTCCTTAAATGCATTGACCCATCTCGTGTACGAGGATGCCGATAAGTCCGCTAAATTTATCCAGCAGCTTTCACACATTTACCGCTATGTGTTGGATGTGCAACAAGAACAATTAGTAAGTTTGGAAAAGGAGTTAGAATTTGCAGAGAATTATCTTCATCTGCAAAAAATCCGGTTTGGGGACAGCCTACACTACCATCTGCCATCTGTTGAAGATGAAGGTTATTTCTTGCCACCTCTCTCCCTTCAGCTTTTATTGGAGAATGCCATTAAGCATAATATTGTCAGTGAACAGCATCCCCTCACCATCAGGATTGAAAAAGAAGGGACCAGGCTTGTGGTAAGTAATAATCTCCAGCTAAATACTCCAACGGAAGCTTGGAGCCCACGGATTGGCTTAAAGAATATTGTCAGCCGTTATGGTTTTTTGAGCACGGAAGTTCCCACAGTACAACGTACTGAAACTAAATTCAAAGTGGAGCTACCTTTATTAAGAGTGAACGCATGAATGTATTAATCATCGAAGATGAAAAGCCCGCGGCGGCCAGGTTAAAGCAGTTGATTCTTGACATTCTTCCTGAAGCGGAAGTTTACGGAGCTTTGGATAGCATTTCTGTAACTGTAAATTGGTTAAAATCCCATCAACGCCCAGATTTGATTCTCTGTGACATTCAGTTGGCCGATGGACAAAGCTTTGAGATTTTTGATAGGGTGCAGGTTT
Source organism: Cyclobacteriaceae bacterium (assembly GCA_035307285.1). Classification (GTDB taxonomy): domain Bacteria; phylum Bacteroidota; class Bacteroidia; order Cytophagales; family Cyclobacteriaceae; genus DATGMS01. The sequence continues at coordinate 917 of DATGMS010000343.1, read as the reverse complement.
CTTCTCCCATCATTTTCACCACTGCTTTTGATCAGTATGCCATCAAGGCGTTTAAGCTTAATTCGGTAGATTATCTCCTTAAGCCAATTGATGCCCAAGCTTTGGAGCAGGCGATAAGGAAATTTAAATCCAGCCAATTTCAGCCTCAAATAGACTTAAGCAGGATCAAAGACTTGCTTCAAGTCCAGCTAAATTATAAAAGCCGCTTTTTGGTAAAATTTGGTGACAAGATCCAAAGTGTGCAGGCCGAGGACGTGGCATTTTTTTTCAGTTCCGAAAAGATTACCTTTCTTCAAACCCAGATGGGCAAGGTATACGTGCTGGATTATACCTTGGATCAACTGGAGACCCTTCTGGATCCCGAGGTTTTTTTCAGAATCAACCGTAAATACATTTCCCGTATATCTTCTATCCATGAAATCTACACCTTCTCTGGAAGCCGACTCAAGGTCAGGCTTCAACAATGTGAGGACAATGATATTTTTATCAGTAGGGATAAAGCAACGGCCTTCAAGGATTGGCTGGACAGGTAGATATCCAGGGCGGAACCTAGGAAGAGAACTTTAAGCTCTTCTTTTTGCAGATGGCTCACAATTCACTTGTGGGTCCGCCCGGACCTCCTCTCCATTAGTCCTTAATTTCCCAACTCCTCCCTTGTAATTTCCCTTCGGTTCCCCATGAAATCTATAATTTCCATTGATTCGAAATCATCTTTAAAAACGAAGCTTCTTGAGGATTGGGACAAGTAGCTGTCCCCATAGTAAAACTCTTTCCTAGATACACGGCCGTCCTTCCATGTGATTTCCGCCCAAGCATCCAACGGGCTTAGTCGAAACGACATGGTTTGCGGTTGTTCCTGCATCTGGAATACCTTTAAGCTATCAGAATATTGGCTGGCTAAATAAAGGGAATGACCG
>DATGMS010000342.1:0-2538 GCA_035307285.1 Cyclobacteriaceae bacterium | reverse complement strand
TTGCTTAGAAAACACCTTCAGATCGGTGTGCTGAAAGGCGCAGTGACCCAAGAAGATGCGGATAAGCGTTTCGAGGACTGGAAAGTCAGCAAAGAAGCGGCAATCAGCGGCAAAGTGGATAAACTTTCGCAAGAGAAATCCGATGCACGTCAGAAAGCATTAGATGCTGAAACAGCCAAAAACACCGCACGTGCGGAGGCATTGAAGAAAAAAGAAGAGGAGGCCATCGCCGCAGCCAAAGCTGCCGAAGCTCCAGCTGAGGAAGAAGCTTCTGCCGAGGCAGCTCCGGATGCTGAGACTCCTGAGGCAAACGAAGAAAACCAAGCTTAACAAACATCCCTTTCATGAACAAGGATAGCTGTTTCCAATTAGGCTACATCGCTAAGGTTCATGGACTTCATGGAGAACTGACTGTTGTGCTGGATGTGGATTTCCCGGAGGATTATGTTGATATCGAACATGTGTTCGTAGCCCAGGATTCCCGATTAGTCCCTTATTTCCTTGAACATTTCGCGCTTCAGCCCAACCAAAAGGCTTTGGCAAAGTTTGAAGGATTTGACAGTATAGACGAGGCATCGGTTTTGGTGGGATCGGAATTATACCTTCCCCTAGAGGACCTGCCGGAGCTAAGAGAGGACCAGTTTTATTTTCATGAACTGATAGGATTTACCGTGTATGATGAATTGCACGGAGAATTGGGAGATGTTAAGCACATATATGATCTTCAAACGCAGGACTTGATTGGCCTGGAGTACAAAGGGAGGGAGATCTTGATACCCATTAAGGATGAGATCATCCTGAAAGTGGACAAGGCAGAAAAGAAAGTTTTCTGTCAGTTGCCGAATGGCTTACTTGAAATTTACCTGGAGGATTAATCCATGCATATAGACATTATCACAGTAGTTCCCGGATTGCTGGAAGGTCCCTTTTCCCATTCAATACTACAAAGGGCGGAGGACAAAGGTCTTGCAAAAGTGCGCGTTCATAATCTGAGGGATTATGCCACCGGCAAACAAAAACAGGTCGATGACTATGCTTTTGGAGGCGGTGCCGGCATGGTCTTGATGGTGGAACCAATCCTTCGTTGCCTGACGGCATTGAAGGCTGAGAGGACTTACGATGAAGTGATCTATGTGACTCCCGACGGAGAAGTATTTGACCAGCAAATGGCCAATACCTTGTCTTTGAAAGGAAACCTCATTATTCTCTGCGGACACTACAAAGGAGTGGACGAAAGGATTCGGCAGCATTTTATCACCAAAGAAATAAGTATTGGGGATTATGTTCTGTCTGGAGGAGAACTTGCAGCGGCCGTGATTGCCGATGCGGTCATAAGATTAATTCCAGGGGTATTGAACGATGAGACATCGGCACTTACAGATTCATTCCAAGACGGCCTGTTGGCTCCTCCGGTGTTTACCAGACCTGCTGAGATTGAGGGGATGAAAGTTCCCGACATTTTGCTCTCTGGACACAATGCACATATCGAGAATTGGAGGTTTGAAGAATCGGTTCGTCGCACACAGAAAAGAAGACCTGACTTATTGGAAGGTGAGGACCTGTAGTAGACGATAATAGTAACATTGATTAAATTATAATAGAAAAAGATATTGCATAGATTTGCGATAAGCACATAATACAAATAATATGAGCGAACTACTTAAAATTGTAGAAGAGGAATACTCCGAGGTGAGATCCAAATTCCCTTCTTTCAAGGCAGGTGATACGATCAACGTCCACGTAAGAATTACGGAAGGCAACAAAGAACGTATCCAGCAGTTTCAGGGAACGGTAATACAAAGAAGAAATCCAAGCAGTAATGGGGAAACTTTTACTGTAAGGAAAATTTCAAACGGTATTGGCGTTGAGAGGATTTTCCCAATCATCGGCCCCAGCATCGAAAAAATCGAAGTACTGAGAGAAGGTAAGGTTAGAAGAGCCAGATTGTTCTACCTGAGGGGACGCCATGGCAAATCAGCTAGGATCAAAGAAAAAATCCGCGGAAAAAAGCAGTAGATTACATCATCAACAAAGGAGGTTCATCATTGAATCTCCTTTGTTGTTTATTCTTCAACATACCTTCATATATTGATATAGAAGGTGATTTTTTATTCCTAAACTCTGAAGTTAAAGATAAGTTTGGGCGAATCAAGCTTGATTTACTGAGATAATGGAATAAGAAGACTATTTTAAAGTTTGGATCTGCAAGAAAGACTTTATATTAATTTCTCAACTATCCGTATTTTAAACCGGAATATCTTTTTGATTTCAATATGAAAAAAATACTTATCACTGGCGGTGCAGGATATATTGGTTCGCACACAGCAGTAGCTTTGGTTAATGCAGGTTTCGAACCTATAATTATTGATGATTTTTCAAATTCGGAGAAAGAGGTTCTACAGGGGCTTCAACAAATCGTAGAAAAGGAAATCCAATGCTACGAAGGGGATTGTAATGACAGTGCTCTGATGGAAAAGATATTTGACGCTCATGAAATTGAAGGAATTATTCATTTTGCAGCCCACAAAGCAGTGGGTG
>DATGMS010000341.1:0-16160 GCA_035307285.1 Cyclobacteriaceae bacterium | reverse complement strand
AAAAGCCGGGATTCCCTTTTAAAATTCCTTGACACCCAAACCTTAAAAATCTTTGACATCAATCTGAGATCTCCTTTCTATTCATTTGAAGTGCTTCAAAAATTACTTTCCCGAACCAATATTCTAAAGCTTAACGAAGATGAATTACAGGTTCTGATTGATTTTCACGGCTTCCCGTCTGAATCCCAAAAAGCGTTGGATCGGCTGACCGAGCACTATGATTTGGATATGATCTGCCTGACCAAGGGAAAAAACGGTGCCGACCTTTATGTTGAAGATGAACTATTCAGCCATCCCGGTTACCCGGTCACTGTACAAGACACGGTGGGGTCCGGTGATGCTTTTTTAAGTGCTTTGGTTATCAGTTTTCTTGAGGGGAAAGCCCCGGAGCAGATATTGGATGAAGCCTGTGCACTCGGAGCCTTCGTGGCTACCCGGAAGGGTGGAACACCAAAGTATGAGCAGAGCGATATAGAGGAGATTAAAAGTAAGTCATGCTGAACTTGTTCCAACATCTCCAACGCTTATAGCGGACCCCTACTCCCTGAGGTCATGCTGAACTTGTTTCAGCATCCCCGTACCAATTGCCGACTCCTTATCCCTGAGGTCATGCTGAACTTGTTTCAGCATCTCCAACGCTTATAGCCGACCTCTGTCCCACAGAGACCCTGAAACAAGTTCAGGGTGACGCCGTACCGAACAAGTTCAGGGTGGACACCGTACCGAACAAGCTCAGGGTGACGCCGTACCGAATAAGCCTTCGATTTCTTCCCAAGCACCACTACGGTCATAGAAGATCCTTCCGCTATCGACGGTCAAGGGGGAATCTATATTGTTGTGATAAAGCTGACCCGTTCCTAAGCCCTGAGGAATAACAGGATCGTAAGTAGAAGTCAGTTGGGCGATGGCATTTAATCCAATATTGCTTTCCAAGGCAGAGGTCATCCACCAGCCGATTTGCATTTCCTCCGCCAAAGATATCCATTCCCTGGTAGAACGGATGCCTCCTACTAACGTGGGCTTGAGGATGATGTATTGCGGATTGATTTTTTCTAGCATCCTTGCCTTTTCTCTCATTCCATTCACTCCAATCAACTCTTCATCCAATGCTATGGGTATTGGACTCTGGGCACACAGCTCTTTCATCGCCGCCTTCTGCCCCTGTCTGATAGGCTGCTCAATACTGTGAATCCCAAATTGGGCAAGCTGTGTAAGTTTGCCTATGGCCTCTTCTGGTGAAAAAGCACCATTGGCATCCACACGTAAGGTAATCTGGTCGGCAGAATATCGCTCCCGTATATATGATAGCAATTCACACTCCTGATCGAAGTCGATGCTCCCGATCTTCATCTTGATGCAATGGTATCCCTGTTCCAGCTTCTGCTTGATCTGGTCTAGCATAAAGTTCCGCTCTCCCATCCAGATCAGCCCGTTGATTGGCACCGCTGACTGATGATCAAAAAAAGCGTTGGGGAAGATTCTTTTTTTTCCCCCGTGAATCAGGTCCAACAGGGCTACTTCCAAGGCAAAACGAACACTGGGGAGATTCTCCGGCACCGCATTCTCCAGAAGCTCTAAAATGCTCTCCTCCGATATCGGTATGGGTATATTTGAGATTTCCTGAGAAACTTGATGTAGTCTGGGTTCAAAATCCGGCACATCATCTACGCTTAGCTTAGGCAAGGGTCCCGCTTCCCCGTATCCGCTCCTTCCAGGAAAATTTTTCGAACTGACTTTTATGAAAAAAGTATCCTTCGTTCTCAATACCCCTCTAGAGGTACCTGCGTCAAATCTAAAATCAAGCGTATATTTTTTGCATTCGACTTTAACTTCAAATGTGGGGCTCATCGACATTAATTTTAATCCTCTATGATAAACGTTATATTTGCGGGCTCTTCGGACAAAGTTAAGCTAAATCTCAGCAAGTAAAATTCATGCCCATCCACCCCTTAAAGTTATCGGATTACCAATATTCACTTCCCGACGAAAAAATAGCCAAGTTTCCCTTGGAGGAAAGAGACGCCTCAAAACTGCTTTGTTTTGAAAAGGGCATCATCAGCCATCATCAATTCAGAGATTTGCCGGAACTTCTCCCCCACAACACCCTGATGGTATTTAACAATACAAAAGTGATTCCGGCAAGACTCCTGTTTATAAAACCCACCGGTTCAAAAATTGAGATCTTTCTGTTAAAGCCCCAATTGCCTTCTCCTTTGATCAATGAAGCAATGCTTGCAAAAGCTTCAGTGACTTGGGAGGCAATGATCGGGAACCTTAAAAGATGGAAAAAAGGAGAAGTACTACAAGGGGAAGTTATTGTAGGCAGTCGGAAAGCAACCGTTCAGGCAACGTTAGTGGATAGGGAGCAAAGGCTGGTCCGACTGGATTGGTCACCCGTCGATCTCCCTTTTGTCTCTATTGTAGAGGCAAGCGGGGAAGTGCCCCTCCCCCCCTACTTAAACCGAAGTGCAACACAAGAAGATAAACCTCGATACCAAACTGTTTATTCGGAGAGAGAGGGAGCAGTGGCAGCGCCCACGGCCGGCCTCCACTTTACCGACAAGATTCTGGAGCGCCTTTCTTCAAAAGGGATAAAAACGGAATTCCTCACCCTCCACGTAGGTGCCGGCACCTTTCAGCCTATAAAAGAAGACAACATCGTCCAGCACCCCATGCATAGCGAGCAGGTGGTGGTCCGCAGATCCAACTTGTTGAGTTTGATCAACCACTCCGGTAACATCGTCCCCGTGGGAACGACTTCGATGAGGTCCTTGGAAAGTCTTTACTGGTATGGCGTCAAGCTGTTAAACCAACAAGGGGAAGATTTCTTGATCACCAAGCTCATCCCTTATCAAAACCACGATATTAAACCTAGTTTAGAAGAGAGTTTAAAGGCTGTTCTTAACTTTATGAAAGAACGAGATTTGGAGGAAATTACCGGAAGCACCGAGATTATGATTATGCCGGGCTACGAATTTAAGGTCTGCAACGGCTTGGTCACCAATTTTCACCAGCCGGGCTCAACGCTTATTCTGCTCGTCGCGGCCTTTACAAAAAATCATTGGAGGGAAATCTATCAAGAGGCGCTTTCAACGGGCTACCGTTTCTTGAGCTACGGAGACAGTAATTTGTTGTGGTATAATAAGAGACGGGAGACCGAAGGAGGAAGACGGAAGTAGCCGTGACTCAACATTAAGGCGTGGGTTTAGATTTGCTATGTCCGTAGGTATAAAAATAAAAAAAGCTGCCGGATTTATGATCCGGCAGCTTTTTTATCAAAATGACCTTAATTATTGCCATCCTCCGCCTAAAGCCCGATAGAGCTCTATCGCCGAGTTAAGACGGCTATATCGCGCATTGATTAGGTCTAGTTCCGACCTCAATGCATTTTCCCTAGCGGTCAATACCTCAAGATAATTGGCGAAACCATTGTTCAGCAGCTCCTCAGAATATTCAGCAGCGATATCATAAGCTTGGAATTCTTCTGTTTTCACCGCTATCTTCTTTCCAGCGGCTTCATAAGAATATAGCGCATCAGAGACTTCCTTGCTGGCATCCAATAAAGACTGCCTGAAATTCAAATAGGCAATTTCCTGCTGCGCCTGGGCCACCTCATACTGGGTTCTGATACGACGCTGGTTGAAAATAGGCTGGGTTAAAGACCCTACTGTGGTAGCAAATAAAGAATTGACACTTAGCAACTTATCCAATTCCAAGCTTTGGAAGCCACCAGTAGCAGAAATCCCTAAAGACGGATAGAAATTGCTTTTAGCTACGTTGGTCAATTCAAAAGCGTTGACCAAGCCATATTCAGCAGCCATTACATCAGGCCTGTTTCTCAACAATTGTGCTGGATACCCCACCTCTATATCGACAAAGATAGCCTGGTCATCCAAGCTGCTCCTTTCTATGGCCCGGGGGGCACCGCCCAACAGGATAGAAAGCGTATTTTCAAGCAATTTTGAGTTCATGTCAATATCGATCAACATGGCACGGGCAGTGTGGAGCTGTGCTTCGGTCTGTTTCACTCCTACTTCGTTTACAGTACCGGCCTCCTTCAATGCCTTCATGGTCTCAAGACTGAATTCTCTCGTAGCAATGGTTTCTTCTGTGATCTTTTTTTGTTCATCAAACGCCACCAGCTGGTAATATACCGACGCAATACTTGCTATAAGCCTGGTTTTAATCGCCTGTTGGGCAGACAAAGACTGTAGATAGGAAGCCTCAGAGGCTCTTCTATTGCTCCTGATCTTTCCCCAAATATCAGCTTCCCAAGAGAGCGAACCCGTCAGCTCATACTGTGTCAACGTACCGTCAAACAGAGCTCCGAACTGGCTATTCTTTGATAATGCCTGATGCGTAACCTGTCCGCTTCCGTTAAGTGAGGGAAAATAAGCGGCTTTACCTTGTAGATAATAGGCGTTGGCTGCTTCCACTTGTTGCAGGGCTATCCTTGCATCCACGTTATTCTCCAGTCCGTTGGCAATGTAATCCTGAAGGATGGGATCTGTGAAAATCTCCCTCCAGGAAAGCTCCGCCATGGTACTGCTGTCTTTTGCCACCAAATTAGTCCGGTAATCGGTCTCCTGCACTACGTCCGGCCGAGCATAATCTTTTGCCACAAAGCAGGACTGTAGCGAAAGCAGCAGGACTGGAAGGTATGAAAATTTATATATTGAATTCTTTTTCATTTTTTAATCGGGTGTAATGAATTAAACTTCAGGTGTAGGAACAGGCAGCTTCTTCCTGCTTACCTTTTCATCCAACCATTGAAAGAGGATATACAGGATTGGAATAACAAATACCCCAAGAATAGTCCCGATCAGCAAGCCTCCGACAGCACCCGTACCAATGGAATTATTACCGGCAGCACCCACACCGCCTGCAAATACCAATGGCATCAAGCCTACGATAAATGCAAAAGAGGTCATCAAAATAGGTCTTAATCTCACTTTTGCCGCTTCGATGGCTGCATCCACTATGGTATATCCTGCCCTTCTACGTTGCAGAGCAAATTCCACAATCAAAATGGCATTCTTGGCCAAGAGCCCCAGCAACATGATCAAGGCAATCTGGAAATAAATATTGACTTCCAGACCAGCAAATTTCGTAGTTACATACGCCCCCATAACACCAACGGGCAAGGAGAACAGCACCGCAAAGGGAATCATATAGCTTTCATACTGGGCAGCCAGGATAAAGTAAATGAAAACAACACAGAGAATGATAATAAACAAAATCTGGTTGCCGGCAGCGATCTCCTCCCTTGTTAATCCTGTGAAATCAATCGTATAATTGCTGGGCAGACTCTGCGCAACCTCTTGAACAGCCGCAATAGCATCACCGGTAGAATATCCCGGGGCGGGAGCACCGTTCACATCTGCGGAGTTGAATAGGTTGTATCTGGTCACCGCCTGTGGGCCATATACCCTGTTCAACGTGACAAACTGGGTAATGGGAGCCATTTCGCCTTGGGAGTTTCTGACAAAAAGCGAGTTCAAATCATCAACCGTGGCCCGGTCTTCAGGCAAAGCCTGCACATACACCCTGTATTGCTTACCGAAACGTGCAAAATCTGCCGCGTAAACACTCCCTATATAGCCTTGAAGAACCCCGAATATGTCACTGATAGATACGCCCGCTTCCTTGGCTTTGGGAACGTTCAGATCCATCTCGTATTGAGGATAATTGGTGTTGAAGGCACTCTGCGCATACTGGATCTCGGGCCTCTGCATCAATTGTCCAAGGAATTCTTGCGTAGCCATATCAAATTCATTGAAATCTCCACCGAACCTGTCCAATACGTTCATCTCAAAGCCTGATGAAACCCCAAAACCCGGGACACTCGGAGGCGCGAAAAACAGCATATTGGCATCAGGAATGGTAGCGGCTATTTGGAACATTTTGGCCGTCAATGCCGCAGCAGACATGGAATCGGCCCCTCTGTCTTCCCAACTGTCCAGTTTGATAAAGCCGATCCCATAGTTACTACCTGCACCTGAAATCATACTGAAGCCGTTAACCATAGAAGCTCCCTCTACACCGGGCAATTCCCGTAGTTTAGCACTGAGTTCCTCGGTAACCTGGACAGTCCTATCCAAAGTAGCACCGGGAGCCAATTCGATATTTGCAAAGATCATCCCTCTATCTTCAGCAGGCACAAAACCTGTAGGGGTCGTAGTGGCAGCCCAATAAATTCCAGCCACCGAAGCCAGTAAGATCACAGGGGTAATCCATTTATGTCTGTAAAGAAACGACAAGGATCGGCCATACTTCTCAGTGGTTGCGTCAAAAGCAATATTAAACCGCCTAAAGAACCCTTTCATTAAACCTTTTTTCTGTCCCTCCTCTTCTTCATGGGGCTTCAAAAACAAAGCACAAAGAGCTGGGCTCAGGGTAAGTGCGTTTACCGCCGAAATACCGATGGCAACAATCAGGGTGACCCCGAACTGCTCATAGAAAACTCCGGTAGGACCGGTAATAAAAGTAACGGGAATAAATACAGCACCCATCACCAAGGTAATGGAAATAATAGCCCCGGTGATCTCATCCATGGCAGTATAAGTAGCCGCCAAGGCACTCTTAGCTCCTTCTTCCATTTTGGCGTGCACTGCTTCCACCACCACAATGGCATCATCCACCACAATACCAATCGCCAGCACGAGAGCAAACAAGGTCAACAGATTGATGGAATATCCAAACAGACCCAAGAAGAAGAAAGTACCGATAATCGACACCGGAACAGCAATAGCTGGGATCAAAGTGGATCTAAAATCCTGAAGGAAGATAAATACCACAATAAATACCAGTATAAATGCTTCTATTAAAGTCACCACCACTTGGTTAATGGAGGCGTTGAGGAATTCGTTGGTATCAAAGTTGACCTGTACTTTTAAACCTACCGGAAAATCTTTTTCAAGTTCAGCCAGGTTGGCATGTACAGTTTCGATAATTTCCTGCGCATTGGAACCGGGGGTTTGATATACCGCCATACTCACCCCGGGCAATCCGTTGGTGTAAGAGATGGCAGAGTAACCCTCCGCATCCAGTTCTACTTCCGCTACATCTTTGACGCGTAAGAACTGTCCGTTTTCCAGCGCCTTAATAATGATATCCCCATACTGTGCTTCGTCGGTATATCTACCGGGATATTTAATGATATATTCAAAGGCCTGTGCATTGTTTTGTCCCAAAGCACCTGCTGCGGCTTCCAAACTCTGCTCGTTGATGGCCCCGATCACATCTGAAGGCATCAGCTGATAAGCCGATAAACGCTCAGGTTTCAACCATATCCGCATCGCATAGTTTTTGGATCCAAATACACTGACATCACCCACACCCGTAATTCTTTTTAATGGGGGAAGAACGTTGATGTTCAAGTAATTTTGAATAAAAGTGGCATCGTAATCCTCATTTTCGGAAAAGACCGTCAAAAACATCAAAGAACTGGTTTGTTGTTTTTGCGTGGTCACCCCCGATTGGGTTACTTCCCTGGGAAGCAAAGGAGTGGCTCTTGACACCCTGTTTTGCACGTTGACGGCTGCGATATCAGGATCTACCCCTTGCTCGAAAAAGACGTTAATGGAAGCCGTACCGTTATTACTGGCTGTAGAGGTCATGTAAGTCATGCCCTCCACCCCGTTGATTTGCTCCTCCATGGGAATAAGCACCGATTCCAACACGGTTTCGGCATTGGCTCCTGGATAATTTGCCATCACCTGAACCGTAGGCGGGGCAATGTCAGGGTATTGGCTTACCGGTAAGGTAGTAAGCCCTAGATACCCTAGAATCAGTATGATAATGGATACGACTGTAGATAATACAGGCCTATCTATGAATGTTTTAACCATCAGAAAAATTTATTTAAATGCAACGTTTAAATTATTGGCGATACTGTCGAAAGGTACCGGAGTCGGCGTTATAGGCGTATTATTACGCAATGAACCCACTCCTTGTGCCACGATATCCTCCCCGGCTTCCAATCCAGAAGCGACCACGATGAGACCTTCAATCCTATCTTTTACCTCAATAATAGAGGAAACAGCCACAGTATCTCCCTGAACTTTGTAGATATATACTTTCCCCTGCTGTTCGAAAGTTGCTGACTCAGGAATAACCGTTGCCTGCTCATAAGTCTTGGGAATCATGATGCTCCCACTATTACCGTTAGCCAAAATGCGGTTGGGATTAGGGAATTTTGCCCTAAAACTTACTGTCCCTGTAGAAGTACTGATTTGTCCTGTCACTGTTTCGATTTTCCCTTTTTCCTCATAGACGGATCCATTGACCAGCCGAAGTTCTACGGGAGGGAAATTATTGATCTTCTCTGATAGGGTTTCACCCTCCGCAGTTTGGATAAAGTTCAAATAGTCCCTTTCGTTCAATGCAAAAAATGCATAAACATCATCAGTGGCAGAAACCGTCGTCAACGGGATCGGATCACCGGGACTGACCAGAGCTCCCTGCCGATAAGGAATGGCCCCCACATAACCATTTACAGGACTCTTGATCGTGGCATAATCTATACTTGCCGCTATGCTGTTGGAGCTTGCCTGCGCCTGTGCAAGCCTTGCTTCTGCTGTTTCAAGCTGGACCTTTCCAATGATGCCTTTGGCGACCAAGGGCTTCAGTCTGTTTACTTCCACCTGGGCTGCCGCCACATTGGCTTCAGCCGCCCCTGCGTCCTGGGAGAGGGCCTGGGTTTCCAACTTAAATAAAGTCTGGCCTTTCTTTACCGACTGACCTTCATCTACCAAAACATCCGTGATATAACCCGATACTTTTGCACGCACCTGACTATTGACCGTTCCCTCTATGCTTGTGGGATAAGAAGTGTATCCAGATACATCTTTTAGCGGAACTTCCACTACAGGAATGGACATGGGTGCCATGGCTACCTGTTGGCCTTGGTTGCTGTTTCCGTTGCAGGAAAAAAGAACCACTGCACATACCAAAATCCCAAAATAACTTAGTTTTTTCATTGGTTTAAATAATAGTCGTTTTCAAATAATTGCTTTTCTGTTTTATGTTTCTAGATATCCGATGCCTGATCCGAACTTATGATAAGTCTCACTAAATTGGTTTTAATTTCTAATCTCTATTCCTGGCTCTCATCTTATATCTCATATCTCATGCTCTGTTTCTAATCCCTTCCCATATCACCTTTGCGATTTCCCCCAAATCAAGGTTTTTCCCAGATCGCAAGGATCGGTTCATCTTCACCCTGGCCGATGTATGCATATTTCCGAGTACCAGAACGGCCAGTATTTCCTTATCTAAGGGTCTGATTTCGCCGGATTTCAGGCCCTCATCAAAAAACATAAACAACCAATCATAGAACTTCCCTTTTCTTTCTTCGGAATCCTGTGATCGGAAGGAAGAGTTGTTATACAATTCGAAGAAGCTAAGAATCGAAGGCTTCGCGTGGTAGAGATTCACCAGATTGGTCCAGAAGATGAAATACCGTTCCTTAAAAGATTTTGCGGGATCGTCTTCCTTCATAGCGGCTTGATAGATCAAGTCAACTACATATTGATAAAGCTCCTGTATCAATTGATCCTTACCCTCGAAATAATGGTAGATTGTGCCAACGGCAATGCCCCCTCTCTTTGCCACTTCGCTGATGGGGAATCCATGGATCCCATGCTCCCTGACCAGTTCGAGGGTGTTTTCTAGTATAATTATCTTCTTGTTTGGGGGATTGTCCATAATTGTGAGAAAAACCGAATGAATGTTCAATCACTATTTCAAAAAAATGGTTCCGTTAAAAATTTATCTTTTAAATTATTTTTATGGATGGTGAATGGTGTGTTTGATGAGAAAATGAAAAAAGCATCAACTTTTTTGTGCTGATTTGTCAGCATGCAAAACATCGCAAATAAAAATAACAGCACCCGCTACTTGCTCCCACTCACCCCGATTACTCTTATTCAAGAGGTTATGCACTTACTAAAAAATCTCTGACCTATAAATATCCTTTCAAACTTCCGAATATTATTTTGTGGATCGCCAACAATTATCCGGTCTATTAAATCTTATCGACGCTCGTGGTAGTTATTGCCTCGGTAGCTAAGCTAACGCAGCCCACCTGTAAGCCCAGTTCACTCATCCCGGGGCAAAAAATTTCGACCATTGATTTCCGCGCCCAAATCCGTGGCCACAGATTGGTTTGCTGTTCCGTCCTTACTCTCTTTCCACCTGGACATTTTCTAAGACGATCTCTGATAGCAGCTCCAACTGCCCTGACTGATAAAGATCCTGCATTCTGTCTATGGGCGTTTCTTTGTCTTCGGGCATGTAATTTTCATAATCCTGTATTCTGATTCCATTGACCATCCGAGGGTTGATCGCTTTTCTAAACCTAACGCCTCCTCCCTCAGTATGATAGGTGTATGCCAAATAGTCCATTCCACCGTTTTCCTGATTGAACCAATACAAAAACTCATCGTCAAAATCATCCCCCCCTCCTTCTTCTTTAAAAGTTACCTGAATGACATCATAAGTATTTCCTTCCAGTTCGGTCTCCTTTATCCATTCCTTGATCACCGCCGGATCGTTCAACCCATAGGGCAAAAAAGCAAAATAAGCGACGGAATTGACAGAATTGGAATAAGCCTGCTTCCTTTCCTCCGTGATTGCAGCCTCTTTTCCGTTAACTGTCCTGATAAAGCCATCGTTATTCAATATATCCAACACCCTGCCGGTCGAATCGGTGAATTCCCGGGAGTACTCAAACAGATTAGGTGTCTTCAGAATCCGGTAATGGATATTCCTGAAGTCGAAGGATATCCTCACCTTTTCGTAGTCGTTCCCTCCATGCACCTCAATCGCACGGTCTATAATCCTTTGTTCTTTGCTAAAGGAGGAGCATCCCTGCGACAGTACCCATACAGCCAGGATGATCAACAACCCATTTATTTTACCCATATCTTTTTGCTTTCTTGCTCTACCTCTACATACTTGCTCAAAGGACTGGCCTTTTGTCCGTATTCAAAGCCTTGCTGCCACCATTGCGTCATGGTATCAGGATCAAAAACGAGTGAATTTTCGGTGAGCAATTCAGGAGGGTGATAGAAATTTAGCGTGACCTGCTTTTCTGCTCCGGCCAGTCTGCCTATAGTTATATCGTCATTTGAAATTTGATCCAGCATAAAGTCAAACACCCTAGTGGTCAATTCCAGCGCGTTTCTTACTCTTTTGTGCTTAATCCTAGGCTTTTCCGTCTTCAGTACGATCACATCAATTTCAGTGGCTCCTCTGTTTATTGCCTCGCTAATGGGAGTTAAATCTCCAAATCCCCCGTCACCATATTCCTGCCCGTTCTTTTCTAGCAGGCTCATAAAGGGAATGAAATTGGAGGAAGCCCACATCCAATCCACAAAATCCTCATAAGATCCTTCTTTGGCCGATTTATACTCCACCCGATTGGTAGAAAGATTGGATACCGTCACCACCACATCCACAAAATGAGACCGGATCCGGTGGAAATCTTTTTTCGTAAGAATTTCTTTGATCAGCAACCTCAGGTTGCTGCTGTCTCCAAAAGTCTTGGCTCCTTTCAAAAACATCTGAATAATGCCCCAATGGTTGATGCGGGTCTTATAACCCTCTGCATCCTTTCGAATAATAAAAGGGCAGTTGCTGAAAATGTCTGACTGGGTGACAGAGGTGTATATCTTTTTGATTTTGGAAATTTCACCGATGGCCAATAAGGGAATCAATAAACTACCCGTGGAAGTCCCCACGAACAAGCCGTATCGCTGGCCCCGTTCCCTTATCAAATATTCTGCGATCCCTCCTGCATAAGCGCCTTTGCTTCCTCCGCCAGAAATTACCAGTGCTCTCATAATACCGAAAGATTATCTTCAATCTACAAATGACCGTGTCACAAACCGATGGTGAAGAAAGCTAAAAAAAACAACAAGTCAAATCCAATAGTCCCTCTGTTCATAATTTATAGATGAACAATCATAATATTAAGGCCCTCAATTTTCACCCCTGTTAAAAAGAAAATGGATTTTTTTGATATTTTATCTACAAAACGTTGGCCCTTTCGCTTCTCGAAGCTGTATTTAACCTATCAGGCTTAAAGTCGCGGTCCAGCAAACCGCCGAGTTTCTTAGACGCTTTCCTTACTGGCACCTTAACTTGTTAATACTTGATATACCACTTGTCAAATATGTATCCATTCAATAAACCATTGCGCTTTAGACCTCTTGCTTTTTTGCTACCGATACTCCTCCTTGTTCAGCTTCCTTTACTTTTTGCGCAAGGTCTTGGAGATTACTACCCGCCCGGGGTCAGACCGGACCGGGTAAACCTTACTGTCACCCAAGATCCCTCCACCTCCATGTCGGTTACTTGGCGGACACATTCTTCCATCGCCAGCGGTATGGCCGAAATCGTCCCGGCAAGTTCCAATCCTTTATCTGTAAAGGATGCGGAGAGAATCACTGCCATTAGCCAAACCTTAAAATCCGAAGACGGTAACTATAAGGAACTTACCTGGAAGGGTGTCGAAGCCAATTACCATTCAGTTACCTTGGACAACCTTCAATCCAATACCCTCTACAATTATCGGGTAGGCGACGGAACCCAATGGAGCGAATGGTTCCAGTTCAGAACGGCCGGAGGTCCTGATGATAAACTATCTTTTCTATACTTCGGAGATGCCCAGACAGATCTGCGTTCCCTATGGTCAAGGGCCATACGACAGGCCTACGCCCACTTACCCGGAGCGGCTTTGATGCTACATGCCGGAGATCTGGTCAACCGAGCCAATAGGGACGAGGAATGGGGGGAATGGTTTGAGGCCGGATCCTTTATCACAGCCACTATTCCGCAGATGCCGTCTCCCGGAAATCATGATTATGGAAGGGATGAAAAAGATCTGCAGCTATCGGACTTTTGGAGGCCACAGTTCACTTTGCCGCAAAACGGTCCGGCAGGACTGGAGGAAACCTGTTATTTCACCGATGTTCAAGGGGTCAGATTGATCTCTCTAGACTCCTACCTGGCCGAAGAGTCAGATGAATACCTGGAAAAACAAAGGGTATGGCTGGACAGCATCTTAAGCAACAACCCCAACACATGGACAACGGTGGTATTCCACCATCCCATTTATTCGCCGAAATCGACCCGGGACAACAAGCGGATGCGGGAAACTTTCAAGCCATTGTTTGACCAATACAAAGTGGATTTGGTTCTTCAAGGCCACGACCATACTTATGCCAGAGGCATGGAAAACATTCCCATGGAAGGAAATGGTATCAAATCAGGAACCATGTATGTCGTCTCGGTAAGTGGACCCAAAATGACCGATAGTGGCGTGGAGAAAAAGTTTTGGATGGAAGAGTCCGCTGTTTACACCCAACTCTACCATACCGTCATTATTGAAGGCGACAAATTGGAATTCAGGTCTTTTACCACCACCGGTGAACTATATGACGCTTTTGATCTGATCAAACGGAATGGGGAAGTCAATCAGTTGGTAAATAGGTAATTGTAAAAAAACCGAAAAGAAAAGACCCTACCTCCGGCAGGTAGGCGGAGAAAGCACAACGTCATTGCACGATCTCATCGAATTTGTTTTACCATTGCCGCTATTTGCCTATGAAATCCATCCTTCCATAAAGCTATCCCCACCCCGAGGTATTGCAGGACAAGCAGGGTGGAAGACTCCACATAGGGCTGGGATTGGTAGGCATGGTAGGAAAGGATGACGAGGAAAGACCATATCAGAAAGGCTTTTTTCTCTGTAAAAACACTGATGCCTACCGCGGGGATCAGGTACCACGGATGTACCACGGTATTCAAAAGAAAATACACCCAATAAATCATTAAAAGCACTTGTAGAAAGCCTTGGGTATCCTTCTTTCTGCCTCTAAAAGAAACAGTCAAAATCAAGATCAGGGTCAACACTTTCAACATTGGCCCCAAAATCTCAATGACATTATATCCGGATGTCCAGTAACCCAACTGACGGAATACATAATATAGCGAGGCATTAAACTCAAAGGTGTCACTGTACAGGCTGAGGCTTTTGCCGAAACCCGGAAAGGCACTTCCGACTAGAGGTCCCAAGGTGATCAAAAGAATAAAAGCCGCAGCAAACAGATACCTGAGCCTCCTCTTCCTCGGAAGCCTGTTAAGAAAGGCTGGAAACAGTATAAGCGGACTTAACTTTACGGCCACGGCTGCTGCCAAAGACCCACCCGAAATCCCAAACCTCCCCCTGTACAAAAAATAAATGCTAACCAATATCATCAACAGCATCATTCCCTCAAAATGCAGGTTGCCTGCCACCTCCATGATCACCATAGGATTCAGGGCATAAAGCAAAAGCTTTTTTTCTGGCTGATCAAAAAGCCGCAGCAGTAAAAAAATTAGATAAAATACCAGAAGCTCAAAAACCAAAAGGATCAGCCTGATAATTACCACTCCTTTCAAGATATCTCCTCCGCTCAGAAAAGATGCCAGAAAAAAAACTACCTGGTTAGTGGGGGGATAAACAGAATGATAATCCGGCGAATTAAGCACCGGGAATAGTTGGCCCATAAATTCTTCCGAGCGAAAATCCAATTGCTCCTTGGCTTCGGACGGGGTAAGCGTATAGGGATTGTATCCTTCGGCTACCAACTGTCCATCCCACAAAAACCTCGCATAATCATCCGACCATTGGGGCATACTGAAAACCAATATCAACCGGAGAACCACCGCCAGCCCGACAAGCCACTTCCAGCTAACCGCCGAACCGGCCATCTGATAAAGTTTCCAATAAAGAATAAAACAGCCACTAAAAACAGCTAGCGATAAGTTAAAGGAGGTTCTTGGCAGGCAATAGCCCAGCAAAAAGATCCCTAGTGTAAAAAAAAGGGAGAAAATAAATACCCAACCCCCTTTTAACCTCATTGACGCAGCTTAAGTTGTCTCCTGAAGCGCTCATCCCCCAGCTTATTTTTGGTCCAATAATCCGTTTGGATCATGGCCTTCCTTTTTGCCCGGGTGGTTTGGCTTGTTCCATCATCAAAAATCTGGATTTCTTCCCATCCGGTGATCTCATAAGGGAAGTAGTTGTAGTACCGGATTTTTAGTATCCGTTTACCATGGGCATATTTTACGGTCAATTCCTGGTAGTTTTCACCCGAATCGGCGAGGGATATCTCAGCTTCCTGATCCTCAAATTTCTCGTGAGTCAGCCGCTGGTTCATTAGAGAAGGGATTAAGGTCACGGTGCCCGTCGGGATCTGATTAGGGTTGATACGAATCAGGTTCCAAAGATCATCCTCAGGAAATCCCTTTGCCGTAAAACTGTAGTCTCCTTCTGTTTCAAAATACGAAAATGCCTGCCCCTTATACTGGTTGGTGCCTTGATTGATCTGGGTAAAGGTGTGACCGCACCATTCTTGCGACGAACTGGTGACCTTGATCGCGTGCTGTGGGTTATAAACTGGGGTAAATACGGAAAGCATCATATGATAAGGATAAATACCTGTAACGAAGTCCTTGGTCTTATTCAATTTCAAGACTTTCACGGCATCTCTTCCTGCAGCTTCAGGATCATCTAGCTTTACCTGTTTCTTTTTTGAAATATCCTCTGTAACAAAAACCAATACTGCTTCCCCTTCCCTAGCTTCTCCGTATCGGTACTGGGTAAGTTCAAAGCTGCTGATCTCTGCTGTTCCTTGCAGCCAATATCCTCCGAACTGATCAAAATCCACCTCTTCCCTCCTGTCGGGGCCACAGGCAGATGCAACAAATAAAAAAAGAAGAAACACTAATTTATCCTTGATCATTAATTAGATATAATTGGTGATTGGTTGTGGTACTTGTACCATAAATCCCATTCAACTTTCGATCCATTATTTTAACTTTTTCAATTTGGAGTTGTTGACGAGGGAGGTCATCTGGGTGATGGCAATTTGGTTGAGTTGCTGTAGCCGTTCTGATTGGGTTATGCCCTGCCGGATAAGGACAGCATTGATGCTCTCCAAGTTGGAAAGCACCACCAATTGCTCCAGCGTTGCCTGATCCCGCATATTTCCCTTGGCTTCCGGATTTTGTTGTCGCCAATCCGCCGCAGTCATGCTAAAGAGGGCCATGTTCAATAAATCAGCTTCAGAAGCATATATTTGGGAAATTTGTTGTTTGTTGAGCTTTGC
>DATGMS010000340.1:0-2603 GCA_035307285.1 Cyclobacteriaceae bacterium | reverse complement strand
TGCTTTCGTCATACCATAATGGATCATATTGGCAGGCACATTCACGCCTGATTCACTGGCTATAAAAATAATCCGTCCAAAATCCCGCTCCAACATGCCCGGTAAAAGATGCCTCGATAAACGTATGCCCGACAGCACATTAATATTGAAAATATTCACCCAGTCTGCATCCGATATTTCCCCAAAATCCTTTTGCTCAAAAATCCCCACATTATTGACCAGAATGTCAATATCCTGCAACTGATCCAGGAGCATCCGCACCTCTTCGGCATGGGAAAAATCCGCTGCAATCCCTGAAACAACACGTTGAGGAAATTCTTGCTTTAACTTTTCTACCACTTTATTGAGCTTCCTTTCTTCCCGCCCGTTGATGATTACATCGGCTCCTTCCTCTAAAAGTTGTCTGGCGATGGCCAAACCGATACCTTGGGTTGAGCCGCTGATAAAGGCTCTTTTTGCATCTAATCTTAAGTCCATAAAAGCTGGTTTATAGGTGTTTGTTTTTTGTATTGCTCATTCCCTAAATAAGAAAAAAAATTAGCTGATCACAGCTAACTGCATTTCTATCTGATGCAGAAGGGTTTTCCTGTCCGGATACATTCTCCGCAGCGTATTAAGGCCACACCAGAAGGTGATCAGGTATCTTCCCAAAATCTCAGGATCCGTAGGATTGTTGATGCTTTTGAAGTCTTGAGCTTTTCGAATGGCTTCCGTAAACATCTGCTCCACCTCCTTCAGGATATTTACCGCCTCCATTTCCAGATCATTGTCAAGATGGGCCATTTCCACTACAGAATTGGCAATGATGCAACCTTTTAGATGGGTTTCTTCATCTGCTTGAGCAATGCTCCTAAAGAAGTTTTTGATCAAATCCAGTGGTGATCCGCTTTCATCCAGCACTTTCTTGAATTCCTCAAAAGCCTGCCTTCGCTGAAGAATAGCTTTTCGAAAAACTTCCTTTTTCCCTCCTTTAAAGGTATTGTAAAAGCTTCCGCTGCCTGCTCCTGTCACTTGAAGCAGATCTCCTACGGATGTAGCGGTGTAGCCCTTTTTCCAAAATATTTCCTGGGCCTTCTCAATCAAATGTTTATCCGTGTGTAGAACCGGTCTTCCCTTCATGAAGCATTTTTGTATTGATCGCTACAAAAATGGAACATTAAAATTTAATAGTCAACTTTATCATGTTATTTCCCATTACTTGAGCCAAATCCCAATGTCCAAACAGGATAAGGGCCTATTAGCCGTTGTAACCTTTACTCATTAGGAATCAGGAGTTAGTCTGTCACGCTTTATGTTCCCTAGGAAACTACCCCGCTTGATGTAAGGATTCTTTTAATACATTTTTATCCCTGATCGCGACACCTTTCACCCTGTAATTTGACCCATCTCACCATTTTGCCAGGGGCTAACCATGACTACTTTTGAAATCTAGAACTATCACAGTTTTAAGGAAACGTAATTAAAAGAACTGAACATGAAAATTCCAAAAGATTACCAAAAGAAACTATTTCCTTGTGGCTATCACCTACTTATCAGCGCTGATGACGCCGAGGACGTGATTCAGGACATGGTGCTCAACTATATTAAAAGCAATCAATTAATATTGAGAACAGCTCGGCTTACCTGATAAAACCATTATCAACAGAACCATCATTTTTCACAGATGAAGAATTTAAGTGGAACGCCGAAGAATTTAAAAGGAACAGTTTAAAATAATTTTGAAATAATGGAAAACAGACATTTAGGTAGATCAGGATTAAAAGTCCCCGTGTTAAGTCTTGGAACAGGAACCTTCGGGGGAACCGATGACTTCTTTCAGAAATGGGGGCAGACCGGAGCTAAAGAAGCCAGCAGACTTATAGACATTTGTCCGGAAAGAGGGGTCAACTTTTTCGACACTGCAAATGTATATTCGGCAGGAGATTCAGAAAAAGTGTTGGGGAAGGCCATACAAGGCCGGCGGGAGAAAATAATCCTGTCTACTAAGGCTACCTTTAAAATGGGAGAGGGACCTAATGACTACGGTTCATCTCGTTCCCACATCATCAACGCCTCTAAGTTCAGACGGTTCCGGTGCCCAAAGAATACGTTGCCAAGCAGAACGACCTGCTGCTGCTTTGTAAGGACTTTCGTACAATTAGACCTTTTTGAGGTACGGAATGAGATGTATAAACTGCGTAATCCGAGAATTAACTCTTCAAAGCCAAAAACAATTCGTTGAAGTCAGGTAACTGTTTTGCTTTAACTGTCATAATTCCCCTTTTGTCCAACCCTAAGATATTAATAAATTTCGCCTAGAACCTAAGTTTAACTCCTCCGTTCACTACAAATCCATCTACTGGTGCATAAATATCCCGAAACTCCGGATGGCTTATATCCCCGGTGTAGATGGTGTCAAAGCGGGTTTGCCTAGCGTCCAGGAAATTTTCAAAGTTAAGGAAAACGGAAAAATGCTCACCAAACACCTTCTCGGCCATCAAACCCATAATCCAATAGGATTGTCCCTCAAGTCCATCGTTGAGCAATTGGGGAGAAAAGTAATAAGCTTCCAGACCAATCCAGAAATTGTCATGCTTTTCAAACATCAAGACATTGTTCAGCCG
>DATGMS010000339.1:0-2966 GCA_035307285.1 Cyclobacteriaceae bacterium | reverse complement strand
GCGGCAGTTTTGGGAACGGCCAAAGGATCACTGATTCCCCAGTCCGCGGCACTGTCTACTATAATGCGCTCTGGACCGTACTGCTTTAAAACCTCTACCATACGCTCGCTGCCCATTTTGGTGTGCGGGTAAATGGTAAATGCAGCCCAGTACCCTCTATCCAACACCTCTTTTACGGTTTCTTCATTATTATGGTCAATGATTACCATCTCGGGTTTCAACCCATGTTCTTCGGCAACATCCATGCTTTTGGTGGTGCCTTTTTTCTTATCCCTGTGGGGAGTATGAACCAAAACCGGAAGGTTTACTTCCTTGGCGAGGTCCAACTGAAGCCGATAGAAACGATCCTCTGCTTCCGTCTGATCATCATAGCCGATTTCACCAATGGCTACCACCCCTTCTTTCCCGACATATAACGGCAACAGTTCCATAACCTGCTCTGCGAGTTCCACGTTGTTGGCTTCTTTGGAATTAAGTCCCATGGTACAATAGTGCTTTATCCCGAATTGCTTGGCACGGAAACGCTCCCAACCAATCAAGCTGCTGAAATAATCCTGGAAACTGCCTACTTTGGTTCTAGGCTGGCCTAACCAAAATGCGGGCTCAATCACCGCTACGATTCCCGCTTTGCGCATGGCTTCATAATCGTCCGTGGTCCTGGAAGTGACATGGATATGTGGATCTATAAACATCATAATAAACTTTTTTATGTCATCGGATTTTAACCCAACAACTAACCTAGATACTTTACAAAGTAAAACAAAATTAATCTTGATCAATGGTCTATTCCCGGTAATAATCGGGCCATTTTCCTGCGCCTCGCTGATGAATAAGAAGATCGGGTGATAACCTTCTGACCTCCGCGATAGGTTTACAAACCAAAGGTAAACCATTTCAGGGATTATCCCCATGACTTTTGTCAGGGTTTAGGAGGAAGACCAAAGAAGGAGACCGGAGACCGGGAATCGAAGACACAATGCTCTGGTCCTGGGGGCAGTCGACGCTGTTATATATATGGCATCAGAACTGTCCCAACAACCAAAAAACCTCTTTTTCAGCCAAAAATCCCCTAGATCGGTTTTATTTTTATACTTTTAAATTATATTCCGCCATAAAATGATGAAACGGTTTTTTGCATGACTTTTAAGGACAAAGTAGCCATAGTCACTGGTGCCGGCCAGGGGATCGGCTTGGAGATTGGCAAATGTTTGGCAAGAGAAGGGGCCAATGTTCTTCTAAACGACATAAACCCCCAACTTACCGCACAGGCAGTGGCCGAAATAGTGCGGGAGACCGCAGGATCCTGTCGGGCTGTCCCCGGAGATAGCAGCGACATCGATTTGATCCATCAAATGGTGGACAAAGCCGTAGAGCAATATGGGCGCTTGGACATCGTCATTGCCAACGCAGGCATCACCCTTTTCGGGGATTTCCTCACCTATCCCCCGGAATCCTTCTTTAAGGTAATGCAGGTAAACCTTGCGGGGACCTTTTTCCTTGCGCAGGCAGCAGCCAATCAGATGAAGCAGCAATCAAATGGGGGTTCCATGTTGTTTATGTCGTCTGTAACAGGTCATCAGGCACATAAAAACCTGGCCGCCTATGGCATGAGCAAAGCAGCTTTAGAGATGTTGGCAAAAAATCTAGTGATAGAACTTTCCCAATACAAGATCACTGTGAATACTGTTGCCCCAGGGGCTACCCTGACAACCAGAACAACAGCGGATCCGGATTATGAAAAAGTCTGGTCGGAAATCACGCCTATGGGACGGCCGGCCGACGTCGCTGATATTGCCGATACCGCCCTGTTTTTGGTTTCTGATAAAGCAAAACATATTACCGGGCAGAATATAGTAGTAGACGGTGGCTGGACCTGTATCAGTCCCTCCCCATTTAAATAAATACCACAATTTATGTTAAGACTAGACAGCAAAGTAGCGATAATCACCGGAGGCGGAAGTGGCATCGGAAAAGCCATTTCTCTCTTGTTTGCCAGACAGGGAGCCACAGTCTGTGTATTGGATATTGACGAGAAAGGAGCTGACGAAGTCATCGAAGAAATCAAAGCTCAGGGTGGCCGGCCCTTTTTCCACAAATGCAATGTGGCCGACCAGCAGGATGTGAAAAAGGCGCTTCAGGCTATTTTGGATAAATATTTTGCTATTGATATTCTGGTCAACAATGCAGGAATATCCCATATCGGCACCGCGGAATCCACATCCGAAGAGGATTTTGACAGGATGTTCGCTGTAAATGTAAAAGGAGCCTACAATTGTCTACATACGGTCCTTCCGGTGATGAAGGAAAAAGGCGGTGTAATATTAAATATGGCTTCTGTCGCTGCAAGTCTGGGATTGCAGGACCGCTTTGCCTATACCGCTACCAAAGGAGCCATAGTAGGCATGACCTTATCGGTGGCCAAGGATTACCTTTCCCACGGCATCCGCTGCAACTGCATTTCACCGGGAAGGGTGCATACCCCTTTTGTGGACGGCTACTTGGCTAAGCATTATCCGGACAATAAAGACGAGATGTTTGACAAGCTATCCAAAACGCAACCCATAGGAAGAATGGGCAGGCCGGACGAAATCGCATTTCTGGCCCTCTATCTCTGTTCGGGTGAATCTTCCTTTATTACGGGAACGGATTATCCCATTGATGGGGGATTTATGAAGTTGAATACATAAAAGAGGGATGACAGATGACCGATGTAAACATCCGACATCCGTCTTCGGACATCTGACAATAAACAACAATTAATAAAAAACCAAATGGCAAGAAAAATCAGAATGGGCATGATCGGTGGAAGCCTGGAGGCTCTTATCGGAGCAGTACACCGCCGAGGTGCCGCGCTTGACGGCGAAATTGAACTTGTATGTGGAGCATTCAGCTCTAATCCGGAAAAATCAAAGGCCACGGGAGAGGCGCTCTACCTTCCCGCAGATCGGGTATATGGCTCTTATGAG
>DATGMS010000338.1:0-10558 GCA_035307285.1 Cyclobacteriaceae bacterium | reverse complement strand
AAGGCAGCAGGAATCCCGTTTCCACAATTGTTCTGGCCCCTGACCATGATGGCATTTCTTCCCGTAGAATCCCAGCGGATGACTGCCCGTGTAGTTCCCTGTCCTTCAATGACTGTTCCACCGTCTACTCTCCACTCATAGAAAATCCCCGGTTCAGAACTTTCCTGCACGGTATACACCTGATGGCTAAGACAGATATCGTCCTCACCAAATATCGTGGTGAGGGTCTCCGGAACCATACAGCTATAGTTGAACAAAGCTCCGTTTTCGCCCACGGCATATCCGGTACTAAGGTCTCCGAAGCTGACGCCGGTCAAATTCTGGAAAGTCCCGGTGCTCATGCGTTCAAAGGTCTCGCCTCCATCGGAAGTTTTGAGTATGAGCCCCTTGTCTCCCACCACAAATCCGACCGATTCATCAAGAAATTCGATATCGTTGAAGTTGCGTACATAATCCACCGATATCTTCCTCCAAGTTCGTCCTTGGTCCATGGTTTTAAAGATTGTGCCTTTATCACCGACCACGATAGCTGTGGTCTCATCTAGTATCTCTAGTGCCGACAAATTTTCGGTAGAGGATATGTCTATCTTCGACCAATCCTGTCCTCCTTCAGATCTTGATATCCAACCTTCGTCTCCAACGATGATCCCGTTGATGTCATCAAAGAACGCAATATCACGGTAATCAGTTGTCCCGTTTCCGGGGGATATGGTAGACCAATTGACGCCTCTATTGACTGTCTTAGCTATATAACCCCTGCTTCCAACCACGTATCCTACATTCACGGAAAAAAAATGCATTCCATAGACATTTCTGTTGGTCCCAGGGTTAAGTGCGGTCCAGGCTCCCCCGGAATTGGTTGTGCTGATAATGTTGCCATTGTTGCCCGAAATAAATCCGGCAGTATTGCTGACAAAATACAAAGCATTAAAGGGAAGGGACAGCGGTCGGGATCTTACGGTAAAAGATGTCCCCCCGTTGGTGGTCAAGAGAATAAGCCCATCTTCTCCGATAATGTAGCCCCGAAGATCGGTGGTAAATTGGACTCCAGTAAAATCATTAGCCCTTCCTGAATGCCTCAAAGTCCAACTTCCGCCTGAATTGGTGGAAGAAATGACCACGCCACTGGCGGCAACGGCGTAGACAACATTGGAACTTTGTCTAAAACTAACTCCCGTGATCGATTGCGTTGTCCTGCTCGTGACGGTGGCAAAGGTCAGCCCTCCGTTCGCTGTTCTTAAAATGGTGCCGTTCTTTCCAGTCACCAATCCCAATAGAGGATTCGTTTTATTAAAAGCCACTTTATTGAAATCAGTATCCATCCCGCTATTGATGTATCCCCACGACTGTCCGGCATCCGCCGTTTTGATAATGGTCCCCCTGTTTCCTACCGCATAGCCCAAGGAGTCATTAAGGAAATGGATATCGTTCAATGAAGATCCAAAATCGGTCTGAAGGATCTGCCAATTGCTTCCTCCATCTACCGTCTTCAAGATCTCGCTGTTGGACGTGGCAATATATCCTGAATCTGAATTTACAAAATATAGGGAGTTAAAATCCGCATTGCTGTTGAGAACTTCTCGGGACCAATTTTGTCCGCCGTCCTCCGATCTGTAGAGCATGCCTTGATTTCCCGTAATATAGACTTTCTCCCGGGTAACAAAAGAAACATCCTTAAAGCTTGAGGTAACTCCAAGATTTAGAATCTCCCAGCTCTCTCCACCATTGGCTGTCCGATAGACCATTCCTTCCTGACCGACCACCAAACCAAGTTCCTCATCATAGAAATCCAAGGAAAGCATCAGGTGGTCTGTCGGCGCCTCTTGTTCTACCCAACTCAAGCCCCCATCAATGGTCTTTAGCAGAATGTTTTCCCCGGCGATAAATCCCACCTCTTCATTCACCCATTTGATGTCCGTAAACTGGTTTCCCCAATTCCCTACGCGTCGCCAGGACTGGGAATGCGTAATTCCATAGCCCAGCAGAAAAAGAAAGGTAAACAATAGAAATTTCTTCATATGTCCTATCAGAGGCAAAGGGTAAAGGGTATCATCGACTTCAATGGTGTTCAGAGAAAAGGCTTCTTCTTTTAAGAATTGCTGTGGATAAGAGGACTTTTCGGTCCCTTTATTTGCCTTTGTTTTTCACATATTTCTCCAGCCAGGTATTCATCTCATACAGCGTATGGAGAATGGATTCCTTGGCGGCATAACCATGGCTTTCAAGTGGTAAAAAGACCAAACGTGTAGTAGCACCATGTCCCTTTAATGCGTTGTAATATCTTTCACTTTGCATAGGAAAAGTACCCGAATTATTATCGGCTGCACCATGGAGGAGGAGTATTGGGGTTTTTACCTTGTCTGCATGCATAAATGGCGACATGTTATTGTAAACCTCCGGAGCTTCCCAATAGGATCTTTGCTCATACTGAAATCCAAAAGGGGTCAGGGTCCGGTTATAGGCGCCGCTTCGGGCAATTCCTGCAGCAAATAAATCCGAATGTGAAAGCAGATTGGCAGTCATGAAAGCCCCATAGGAATGGCCGCCTACTGCGATACGCTCCCTATCACCAATACCGGAATCTACAATATAATCAATAGCGGCCTCGGCATTGGTGACCAACTGTTCCAAAAACTGGTCGTTCGGCTCATCCTCGCCCTCCCCAACTATAGGCATCTCGGTGCGATCCATGATTGCATAGCCCTGGGTTACCCAATATAAGGGGGTTCCCCAGCTTAAGCGGGTAAATTCATACTTTGAACCGCGTACCTGCGCTGCCACTTCTGCAGATTTATATTCTCTGGGATAAGCCCACATCAACACCGGCAATCTTCCATCTTTTTCGGGAGAATAACCTTCTGGAGTATAGACAGTGGCGGAAAGATTCAGCCCATCTTCCCTGGTGTAGGTTACCAGTTGTTTGTTAATTCCCTTTATAGATTCATAAGGATGTGCAAAATCAGTAATGGGCTGGGGTGCGATCCTTTTTCTGGTATTCACTATCCAATAGTTAGGTTGGATTTCTGTACTCTCCTTTAAGGTGATAAACTCAGTTACATTGTCGTCCAGTACTTTTACCACCCGTTCATAATATGGTGCCTGACTTCTCCAAAGTATCTCCTGTGATTCTGTTTTCACATTGAAGGCAGAAAGAAAAGGCATGCTCCCTTCCGGAGAGCCTCCTTCGCTGGTCAGATAGATGTTATTTCCCTTTTTTACAAGAACGCTTTCTCCATATTCATTATTCTTAAAAATGGGGTCTCCCGGATCATTGTAGATATCATCGGAGGACCGGTCAATGATCACTTGTCCTGCCTGCTCCGGCTTGGAGGGATTGATTACTGTCCTCTTTTCCTGCCGCAATGCAAACCATCTTTCATTCAGGATTGCGAATTCCTTGTCAGCCCAGTGGATACTGCCATACCTTAGTGAAGTGGCGGCAAGCTTTTGTTTTTCTCCATCAAAAGGTGCTTTGAGCATAAATACAATGTCCCTTTCTTCCATCTCAACCTTTGGATCTCCTCCGTCCTGTGCTTCCGCCCAATAGAGGGTGGCTGGCTCATCTGCCCGCCAATTGATGGACCTTGGCCCCTGCACGGTGGCATCAAAACCTGTAGGCCTAACTTCATCCAATGGGATTTGTGCCAAGGTTTTCACTTTCTGGCCCTCAATGTTCCATATTTCGACATCATATGGGAACCGACTTACTGGCACAAGGTAGGAAAACGGCTTCTTGACCAGTTCGACGACAATATATTTCCCGTCAGGGGATACATCAAAAGATTTGAACCATCCTGGATCTCCTACAGCGGCTTTGTTGCCTTCAAGATCGATCTTATACAATTGGCTATCCATAAAAAAAGCAAGAAGTGCTTCATCATGGGCATTTTGAAGCAAATCCTGATAAGTCCTTGAGGGGGCAGCGTTACCTGAAGTTTCCTGAATGATCGGCCCTTCCGGAATTGAAGAAGCTTGTGGCAGCTCACCGCGTGACGGATTAACTTCCTTTACAAGAAGCTGGTTGTCCGGAAGCCAAGCTACTGATGTCCCGTAAGCTTGATTGACTACTTCTTCAGTAATGCGCCGTGCTTCCATCGAAGCTATTTCCACCACCCATAGACTGATACCTGTGGGGGAAGTATGGGAGAAAGCCAAATATTTCTCATCATCCGATAACGTGACATTACTCAACTTGGGATTGGAAGGAAGACCCTTTACTTGCTGTTCGACTCCGGTTTTAGTATTTTTAACTTTGATGTTTTCAAAGCTCCCCGATCGGCTGGGACCGCTCGTCGCGGGATTGATTCTTATTCCTCCAATTTTCAGTTCCGGGTGGGATAGATCCTCAATGGATGCATATCCACGCCGTTCCAATACAAGCATTAAGTCCCCGGTTCTGCTAAAGCTTACCGACGGAGTGACAGGCGCATTAACCAGTTCTAATATGGCTTTGGGAGGGAGTTGATAGCCAGAAATTTCCTGTGCAATAACAGGAGTTTGTACATTCAAAAGCACTAAAAACAAGGTGTAGAGCAGAGGTGAAATGTTTTTTAGCACCGTTTTTTCAATTTTTCGTAATCTTTTTTCCATTAGGAACGATCTTTTATTTTATGAGAAAAAAAAAGGAGCCATCAAATGGCTCCCTAAATATAATGATATTTGTTATACCTGCTACTACCTGTCTTGCGCACCTACAGAAATCATGGCGCATCTAAACCCGATATGGTTTGTCGCAGAATCCTGATGCATAAACCGACGGGTACCGGGTGCCAACCAATACGCTACATCTTTCCATGATCCTCCTTTATACACCCTGAAGTTATCATCGATTAACGAGGTGGAATAACTCTCCTGCTCATCGAATATACCGTCGTGTCTTACAGGGTTAAGATCGTCGAAATCCTGAAATGATAGGGGTCGATACACATCGTAAACCCATTCGTTCATATTCCCAGCCATGTTATATAGTCCGAAATCATTGGGAGGGAATTCGTAAACGTTGGTCGGGATAATTTCACCATCGTTAGAGGCACTGCCTGAGATACCTGCATAGTCACCACGCCCTCTTTTAAAGTTGGCTAAGAAATCACCTTGTCTGGATTGCCTTTTGATATTGTAGGGATTTCTTGGGCCTCTTCCGTCCCAAGGATAGATCCTGCCATTCTCTTGGTTTTCATCCAAATATTGGGTGCCGATCATCGCCTTTGCAGCAAACTCCCACTCAGCCTCATTGGGAAGCCTGTATTCCGGGAATACTACGCCTCTTTCTACCAGTTGATTCTGCGACAAGGTGGAATCCAATTCATTTCTTTCCCTACTTAACTCATTCACATAAATCGTCCTCCACTGAGAATAAGCATTTGCCTGGATCCAACTTACACCGGCAACAGGATAGAAGTTGAAACCTGGGTATCTAAAGTAATAGGTAGAATAAACGTCGTTATAGGACATTTGCCCTGCCCAAACGTTTTCATTCGGCTCGAGTCTCTGAATAGAATCGGCACTTACCCGCGTGGCCATATTGAAAAGGAACTCCTTGTAATCCACATTGGTCACCTCTGTTTCATCCATATAAAATGAAGCTATGGTCACCGTCCTTTCTGCATTATCCCTGAAACCCATAATGTCCGTCTCCTGGGAACCCAATACGGCACGGCCGCCCTGAATATATTTCAACCTCGGGCCTACTACTTCCTTAGGAAGTCTGAATACTTGGAATTTTGTGGAATCGGCCTCGTCGAAACTAAATTGCGCCCCTGTGGAGGCACTTGTCCTTCCAGGATTGCTTGCCGTCCTCCTTGAAGATTGGTTACAAGAAGATAGGATGATGGATACGGATACAATCCAAAACGCCGTGAAAGCCCATCCTAAGTTTTTATTGTTAAGTATCATCAGACCTAATTTATTTTTCTCCCTAATTAAACGCTAATATATAAGCAATTATATTTTTTAACAATAATTTTTATAGCTGACCTCCCTTTCCCCATTTATCTTAAAGGTACCGAGATTTCATGTTCCTTCATACTTGCGAGCCATTTCTTCCCCTTCACAATAGAATCCACGTCACCAATGGTAAGAATCAAACGATTTTTATGCTCTTTTATTTTGCACTTACTCCCCTGCGTCTGGATAAATTTCATGATGTTGCCAAACACTTCCGACCTAAAATAACGTTCGTTGGTAGGGGGAACAAAATAGCATTTCATCTGGCCCTTTTTAAGCACAATTTTCTCAAAGCCTAGTCTTTCCGCCATCCACCGAAGCTGAACGGTTTCAAACAAAGCCTTCACTTCCTTCGGTGCAGGCCCAAACCTATCGATCACAGACCGCCTGAACTGATCCAGTTCCTCTTCTGTCTTAAGCCGGTCCAAGTTGGAGTATAAGCTTAGCCTTTCTGATATATTGCTTACATAGGACTCAGGAATCAGGAGTTCCATATCCGTCTCGATCACGCAATCCTGCACCAATATGGCCACTTTCTCTTTCAGATCTTCCTCAAACAACGCCGCAAATTCATTTTCCTTCAGCTCCTGTACCGCTTCGTCCAAAATCTTATGATACATCTCAAACCCAAGATCCGTGATGAAGCCACTTTGCTCCGCTCCCAGAAGATTTCCCGCTCCGCGGATGTCCAAATCACGCATCGCAACTTTTATGCCATCTCCTAAATCCGAAAACTCCTCCAAGGTCTGGAGGCGCTTTCTTGCCTCTGAAGTAAGCCCAGAAGAAGGAGTAGTCAGAAGATAACAGAATGCCTTTTTGTTACTTCTTCCCACCCTACCCCGCATCTGATGCAAATCACTCAACCCAAACATATGGGCCCTATTGATGATGATGGTGTTGGCGTTGGGGATATCTAGGCCGGATTCAATTATATTGGTCGAAACTAGCACATCGTATTCCCCTTCGATAAACTGGACCATGATCTTTTCCAGCTTTTTGCCGTCCATCTGGCCATGCGCTCCGATGACCTTGGCATCGGGCACCAACTTCATGATCAGGTTGGAGATGGAATCAATTTCACCCACCCGGTTATGAACAAAAAAGACCTGGCCGCCCCGCTTAATTTCATAGGCAATGGCATCCCTGATCACTTCTTCCTCAAAGGTATAAATTTCGGTAGTGATGGGTTGGCGGTTAGGTGGCGGGGTAGCGATGACGGATAAGTCCCGGGCACCCATCAGTGAAAAATGCAAGGTCCTCGGGATCGGGGTAGCGGTAAGGGTCAGTACATCCACGTTGACCCGCATTTCCTTTAGCTGGTCCTTGACTTTTACACCGAATTTTTGCTCCTCATCGATTACCAGCAATCCCAAATCCCTAAATTTAACGTCCTTATTGACAATTCTATGGGTTCCGACTAGTATGTCAATTTCGCCAGAGGTTACCTGTTTGGTAATCTCTTTGATTTCCTTGGCCGTCCTAAAGCGGTTGATATAATCCACCTTGACCGGAAAACTTCCCAGCCGCTCCTTGAAGGTCTGATAATGCTGCATGGCCAAAATGGTGGTAGGCACCAGCACGGCTACCTGCTTGCGGTCGTTAACGGCTTTGAAAGCAGCACGGATAGCAACCTCAGTCTTTCCAAAACCCACATCACCGCACACCAGCCTGTCCATAGGATAAGCCTTTTCCATGTCATCCTTGACATCCGTCGTAGCCAGGGCCTGGTCAGGAGTGTCCTCGTAGATAAAGGAGCTTTCCAACTCCACCTGAAGCACGCTGTCTTTGGAAAATTGGAATCCTGGTGCTGTTTTCCTTTTTGAATATAAAGCAATAAGGTCTTTGGCAATATCCTTGACCTTGCTCTTGACTTTTTTCTTTTTATTGTCCCATTCGGGTGAGCCCAATTTGGACATGGAGGGCATTGTGCCTTCCTGACCAGAATATTTGGAGATCTTATGCAGTGCGTGGATGTTGATGTACAGGAGATCGTCATCGCGAAAGACCAGCCGTATAGCTTCTTGGAGATTTCCGTTTACATCTACTTTTTCCAAACCTGCAAACCGCCCAACCCCATAATCCACATGAACCACAAAATCCCCCGGCTGAAGGGTCTTCAGTTCTTTCAAGGTGAGGGCTTTCGACTTGCTGATCTTGTTTTTGGTCTTGAACCGGTGGAACCTGTCGAAGATCTGATGGTCCGTATAACAAGCTATCTGCAGGGATTTGTCAATAAAGCCACCCCGGATACCGATACTTAGGGGCTGCATCTTTAACGTGGGATCCAGTTCGTCAAAAATATTCCTAAGCCGTTCCATCTGCTTTCCGCTTTCTGAACAGATGATATTCAGGATGCCGTTCCTTTCGTTTTCGAGAAGGTTGGCGACCAATAAATCAAAATTCTTATTGAAGGAAGGCTGGGGCTTGACATCCAGCTGGAAGGTATTCTTTGGCTCGAGGTAAAATTTATTTCCACACTCAACTTTTGTCAATCCCGCTATGGACTGGCTGAAATGGCCGGCATCGTCAAATAAATCCTCCGGCTTCACCAACAGCTTGTTGGTCACATCGGATTTTTGTTGGATCAGATGAAATTTGTCTAAAGCCTTATTGAAGGAATTGTCTATCTGGTCGAGGGTAAGCTGGTAATCCTTGACCCAAAGGGTAGTCCCTTCCGGCAAAAAATTGAGGAAGGACTGCCTTTCCTCACGAATCATCTTGGTTTGGATGTTGGGTACTATGTTGATTCTCTCAATAGGAGCTACCGACAGTTGGCTTTCGGGGTCAAAGGATCGGATACTTTCTATCTCTCTTCCAAAAAGTTCAATTCTAAATGGGAGCTCGTTGGCATAGGAAAATACATCGATAATCCCTCCACGGATGGCAAACTGGCCGGGCTCGTAGACAAAGTCCGTTTTTTCAAAATCATAGGTAGACAGCAGCTCGGCCACAAATTCCACATCCACCTTTTCCCCCACCTGTGCCGTAAAGGTATTTTCCTTTAAGGAACGCTTGTTGACCACCTTCTCGTAAAGCGCGTCAGGGTAGGTGACTATAATTTCTGTGTCTTTTTCCTTGGCCTGTATCCGGTTAAGGATCTCGGTTCGCTGAAGCACGTTGGCATTTTCAACTTCATCGAGTTGATAGGGAACCTTGTAAGAGGAGGGAAACAAAAGCGTTTCCTCTTTTTGCTTTTGTTGAAATTCCTGTAAATCTCCGGCCAAATAGGCTGCCTCTTCCTTATCATGGGCAATGACCAAATGGTAGCCTTGGTTGATTTTTGCCACGGAAGTCACCAGTATCATATCGAGACTTCCCGACAATCCTTTAAGGTGGAAATTTTTCCCAGGGTTGGTTTTAATCTCAGTGGCGATGGTCTTTACAAAGGGATCGTGTTCGTAAAGCGATAGAAATTTGCTCTTCTCCAAAATATCTGCTGGGATGGATTTTGTTTATGCACGCAATTTAGGAAAAACCTGCTTTTGCTCTGCTATGGAATTGGTTAACAAATTGAAATGAAAAAAGTTTTGTGGAAATGGGAAGATTTTGGTAGGGAAGGCCGATAAGGAGGAAGGTCATGGGCAGATAGGGCTGGCAAGCATGCGATGGACAGGTAACTAATACTTTGTCAAATGAATATGACGTTTGCATCCCGCAGATTACGCTAATCCCTTGGGGTCGACCATTTAAAGGTAAAAAGCCGGGGGATGTTAAAGCGTAAAAATCGGGATAACGCCTGCGCTTGCAATCAGCTTCCTGCTTCTACCAATGACACTCCGCCCCACCATCTCTTTCTGCCTTAGTACCTTGTGGTCTCTCTAAAAATTCACTCCTTCAAATTCCTTTTCAAAATTTCCTTTAAAGGCGTATATAACCCTCTCCGGATGGGAAGGTACTGGTTGTTGATCAAGAGCTTTTTGGAATTAAAAGACTCAATGAAGTTCTTGTTGACCACATAGGATTTGTGGATCCTGATAAACTCTTCAGCGGGCAATTTGCCCTCAAAATTTTTAAGAATGTCCCGGATCATATAAGACTTTTTGGTGGTGGTGATCTTGGTATACAATCCATCTGCCTGCGCCATTACGATATCTTTAGACTCCAGAAGTACGGAATACCCTTTGTCCCGGATCTGTATGCTGATATTATTGTTTGGCACCTTCGATTTTCTCTCGAACCTTAGAAGGGCAAGTTTTAGGGTAAGACTTAGGCCTACCCTCGAATATGGCTGGACAATATACCCATCCGGCTGGATGTCAAAAGACTGTAGAACGGTATCATCATCAAAATATCGGGCATTGAAAACAATAGGAATGTCAAATTCCTTTCTGACCCACTTGGCAAAATCAATCCCGCTCTGCTCCCCCTTAACAGAAATGTCAATAAGCACCAGATCAACATTCGGGTTGACCCGTAATAATTCATACACAGATGTCGCATTATCATGCAGACCAACCACCTGATATCCGCATGACTCAAGGGTTTCTTTTAAATCGTTTTTCCGAAACTCCCCGCCCTCTACAATCAAAATTTTGTATTTCATCCTCTTAAAAAATGAGATTGATCAATTAGATGTCACACTAATATAAATAATAATTTGCAATCACAGATTATA
>DATGMS010000337.1:0-7930 GCA_035307285.1 Cyclobacteriaceae bacterium | reverse complement strand
GCCTTTCAGATCCCTGGGCGGACAATCCGAGGTCATGATGATCTGCTTTTTGTTTTGGTGCAGGTGGTTGAAAATATGGAAAAACATCTCTTGCGTCCTGTCTTTGCCTGCCAAAAATTGGATATCATCAATAATCAACACGTCTACCTGCATATAAAAATTGGTAAAGCTCTTCACGTTTCCATCCTTTATGGAATCCATAAATTGATTTACAAATTTTTCGGAGGACACATATAAAACAAATTTGTCCTCGGGACCATTTTTGATCTCATTCCCAATGGCCTGGATCAGGTGGGTCTTACCCAAACCAACGCCCCCATACACCATCAAGGGGTTGAAAGATGTGATTCCCGGCTTAGTAGCGACCGCGTAGCCTGCAGATCTGGCCAGACGGTTACAGTCCCCCTCGATATAGGAACTAAAGGAATAATTCGGATTTAGGTTCGACTGCAGCAGCGCGTCACTATGAAGGGATTGCAGATCAAAGGGGCTCCTATTGTTGCTTTTTTCTGCCTTGGCCGCTTCCGCCTTTTTGGTGTAACTGGTATTGGAATTGCCCTGTGGAAAGCTCACCACGTAAGGTTGGTTTTGAGAATTTCCCTTGTCCACTACCACGGCATATTCAAGCCGTCCATTGGTGCCCATCACGGTTTTGATGGCCAATTTTAGCACCTGAATGTAATTGTCCTCCAGCCATTCATAGAAGAACTGGCTAGGAACCTGTATAGTGAGAACGGATCCGTCTAATCTTACTGGGTTAATGGGTTTAAACCAAGTAGAAAAACTTTGCTCGTTTACATGCTGCTCAATTACACGTAAACACTCATTCCATACAGCATTAGCCTCTGAACTCATCGAAATTTCAATTACTGGAAAGTATTAAAAAGGGTTCCTCAGTAATGTCGAGGGGCAACAAATTTGGGCAAAATATATCTAAATAAAAAATCAAAAATCACTTGCTTTTCATTTAATGGCGATGCTTTTTGCCCTTACTTGATTTAAACTATGGGATCGGCTGAACTCAAAATCCACCCGTCCTAATTTAATCCCTGACCAACCCACTTGGTTCACCAAGGTCAAATGTCCACCGGGGCCAAACACCTCTGTAGGATGGTCCAAAAAAGTATGGGTAT
The DNA here is from genome assembly GCA_035307285.1 of Cyclobacteriaceae bacterium. Lineage (GTDB taxonomy): Bacteria > Bacteroidota > Bacteroidia > Cytophagales > Cyclobacteriaceae > DATGMS01. Next base: position 6,797 of record DATGMS010000337.1, on the reverse strand, counting down.
GTCCCCCTATAATTATATCAATACCGTCCACCTGCGCCGCAAGTTTCAAGTCATCAATTTTTTGTGATTTATAGGAGTACCCAATATGGGATAGACAAATGATCAAGTCACATTTTTGAGCTTGTAGTTCCTCCACCATTTCCTTGGCTACTGCCACTGGATCTTGGTAACGGATGGATCCAAAGTGCTTGGCAGCTACCAAACCCTGCAACGCTATTCCCAACCCAAAGATACCGACTTTTATGCCGCTTTTCTTGATGATCTTATACGGCTCAATTGCATTTTTCATCGGGCTGCCGGAAAAATCATAATTGGAATTGACAAAAGAAAAATCCGCATGGGGAAGCTGGTCCATAAAACCTTTTATACCATTATCAAATTCATGATTGCCAAGTGTGGCCACGTCGTAGCCCATCCTGCTCATCAGCTTGAATTCTAATTCTCCTCCATAGTAGTTGAAATAAGGCGTACCCTGAAAAATATCCCCAGCATCCAGCAACAACACATTGTCTTCTTCTTTTCTGATCTGACCGATCAATTCTGCTCGTCTTGCCATTCCTCCTTGCCGGGCATATGCGCCTCCATCATCCGGGAAAGCCTCAATTCTGGAATGCATGTCGTTGGTATGCAGGATGCAGATTTTTCTCATCGAAGGTTTCGCCAACAATCCGTCCGATAAAATCGAGCTGCTTAGCAGTCCAGTCCCAGCAAGTACACTCTTTTTTAGAAAATCCCTTCTATCAAGCATATCAATATAATTTTTGCCTTCCTTCTATTTCCGCATCGATAAGCTTACCCGACGCAGCCCATTCTTTTATTTGGTCCATTAGCATCTCCCGCAACAACACCTCCGACTCCACAATCCTGGGAAGCCCGACTAGAAAGTCCATTTGGTCGCCACCATTGGCGAGATAGTCATTGACGGCGAGCGTATAGCTCCTACCCTTCTCGACAGGTCTTCCTCCAACAGTAAATAAATGTAACTGACCGTCCTTGCTTTCCACGTTTAATCCTGCGATCCCCAGGTTTTTCCCCTTCACCGCATAATTTGCCAATCGCTCCACGTCATCGTAGGTCAGTTCCAATAGAAAAATAAAATTCTCGAAGGGGGAAAGCTCAAAGACATTTCCCACTGTAATGTCCCCTTCGGGAAGAGAGTTTCTCAGCCCCCCATTGTTGATCACCGAGATATCCACAGCATGCCCCAACTTGCTCTCACTGTAGGCCCATTGCATATCTGCCACCAGATTCCCCAATGTACTTTCTCCTATATTCTTCGTCAGCTCTTTCCTTCCAACAGCGATTACCTCTCCCATTTCCCTATCCAGTTGCTCCTTGTAGGGTTTTATAAGGCGTACATACACGCTGTCCTCAACTACTGATTCATCGACATCAAGGAGAAGAGACCAGTTATTCTGGACAAGGTATGGCGCACAACTGATAAATAACAACAGAAAAGGCACCCAGAGTAGGCGGAAAAAAATGGTGCGGGATTTTTGAAGTGATTTCATAAACTAATCGTAATTACCAATTTTGTACGCTGGCAATTCATTAAGGTTAAGCGACTCCGACAATGGGTATTTTTATAATCCATCCGTCTTAGGCTTTTTTCAACCTAAAACCTGTAATTTTGGAATGGCCTCGCAAATATGCCTAAATAATCTATTACTGACCAATCTTAGTGTATAATGAAGGATAAAAAGTTTCAAGATTTCCCAAAAGCAGACAAACAAGCCTGGATTGATCAAGCCACAAAAGATTTGAAGGGCGATGATTTTGAAAAGCAACTGGTGTCCATGGCCATAGAGGGTTTTCCTGTTTTTCCTTATTATGCCGTCGAGGACACTAAGGAAACCCAATGGATCAAAACTAACGACAACAGGATAAATCCGGCATCCGACATTCCTGGAAATCCCCCAAGATACTGGACCAATGCTGTAGAAGTAGCGCATGAAGATCCAGTTGTCTTGAACGAGGAGATCAAATTAGTATTGCAGAACGGGGCAGATGGACTGATACTCTCTCTCTCTGAAAAAACAGATCTGGATACTATATTTAAAGACGTGCTCTTCCCTTATATATCTATTTGGATCAAACCTACTGAAAAACCCTACACCTCGTTGAAGTTCTTTTCGGACTGGCTACAACTGCAAGGGCTGGAGCCGAATGCCATACATGGGGGAGTGCTGTGGGATGGGTTGGCAAAAGGCTTCCAACAGCCTATTCAGCTGGATGTACAATTGGACCGTATATACAATATCCACCGCCTGTTTGAAGCCTTCCCCAATTTCCGCAGTATATGTCTTGACACCACCATTTATGCCAATTCGGGAGGAAGCTCGGTTCAACAAATAGGATACGGGTTGGCCGCCTTGGTAGAGCTGTGGGATGGGCTGACGGAAAGAGGAGCCGGCGCTGAGGAACTCTATTCCAACCTCTTTATTTTTACCGCCGTGGGGTCGGATTATTTCATGGAAATAGCCAAGTTAAAAACCTTGCGGATTGCTTTATCCCATTTAGCGGAGTTGTATCATGTTAACCTTCCTCCCGAGGAGGTGAAACTGTTTTCGGTAAGCAGCAAATGGAACAAGTCGGCACAAGAACCCTACAATAACCTGTTACGGAACACTACCGAGGCCATGTCTGCCATTCTGGGTGGTTGCAATGTCCTTTTTGTTGAACCCCATGACAAGTACAGCCAAGTTCCTGATGCTTTTTCCAAAAGGATGGCCCGTAATATTTCTAATATACTTAAAGAAGAAGCCCATTTCGATAAGGTCATTGATCCTGCAGCGGGATCTTACTTTGTAGAGAATTTGATAGAGAAGCTTTATACAGAGGCTTTCACGTCGTTGAAAGCCATAGAAGCAGAAGGCGGATGGTGGCAAGCTTATGCCAATCATCTCATCCAAGAAGACATCAGGAAAATGAGAAGAAAAAAGATCGCTCGCCACGCTGAAGAACGATTCCGGAAACCCGGTCCTATAACCGAGGGCATTGACCAACATGAAGCCTTTATCGAAGAAGGCTACCAACTCAGATCCATATCCCAAGAATCCTTATTGAACCACTCTCTATGAGACCAGACGTCCACGATATCAAAAAGGGGAAATTATTTCCCCCTAACAAAGAAACAGCTGATAGGTCTTGGCTCTCCGCTGAAGGTATCGAAGTAAAAGCCGCCTACAGAATGGAAGACTTGGAGGAAATGGAACATTTAGATTTTTCCGCCGGCATTGCCCCCTACCTGAGAGGTCCCTATAGCACCATGTACGTGATGAGGCCTTGGACCATCAGGCAATATGCCGGGTTTTCTACCGCCGAGGATTCAAATGCCTTTTACCGCAAAAACCTAGAAGCAGGCCAAAAAGGCTTGTCGGTTGCGTTTGACCTGGCCACGCACAGAGGCTATGATTCCGATCATCCTAGGGTGCAGGGAGATGTGGGAAAAGCCGGGGTGGCCATCGATTCCGTCTTGGACATGAAAATCCTCTTCGACCAGATCCCCTTGGATAAAATGTCCGTGTCCATGACCATGAACGGTGCGGTTATTCCCATCTTGGCCTTCTATATCGTCGCGGCGGAGGAACAAGGTATAAAACCGGAACAACTGACAGGAACCATACAGAACGATATACTGAAGGAGTTTATGGTGAGGAACACCTATATATATCCTCCACAGCCGTCCATGAAAATTGTAGCTGACATCTTTGCATATGCCTCGCAAAATATGCCGAAATTCAATTCGATATCAATATCAGGGTATCATATTCACGAAGCCGGCGCCACTGCAGACATTGAACTGGCTTATACCTTGGCGGATGGCCTTGAGTATCTGCGGACCGGCATAGCAGCGGGTCTGGATATAGATGATTTTGCACCGCGACTTTCTTTCTTTTGGGCCATCGGCATGAACCATTTTATGGAAATAGCGAAGATGCGTGCCGGCCGCCTGCTCTGGGCCAAATTGGTGAATCAATTCAAACCGAAGAACCCTAAATCCCTAGCCCTTCGTGTCCATTGCCAGACCTCCGGCTGGTCCCTGACAGGCCAGGATCCCTTCAACAATGTAGCCAGGACCACCATAGAAGCCATGGCGGCAGCGCTGGGCCATACCCAGTCCCTGCATACCAACTCTTTTGATGAAGCCATAGCCCTTCCCACTGATTTTTCTGCCAAGGTTGCCCGTAACACGCAACTGTACCTTCAGCAGGAAACCGACATCACCAAAACCGTGGATCCCTGGGGAGGCTCCTATTATCTGGAATACCTTACCGAAAACCTCGTGGAGAAAGCCTGGGCCTTGATAGAAGAAGTCGAGGAACTGGGAGGAATGGCTAAGGCCATTGAAGCGGGAATTCCCAAAATGAGGATAGAAGAGGCTGCGGCAAAAAAACAGGCAAGGATCGATAGCGGCAGGGATATCATCGTCGGAGTAAACCAGTATCAGGCCCCTACAGAAGACAATTTTGACGTCCGCGAGGTAGACAATGACGCGGTGAGAAAGTCCCAAATTAAAAGGCTGCAGCAGCTGAAAGCAGAAAGAAATCAACAGGAGGTGGTTGAATCTTTGGACAAAATAACCGAATTGGCAAAAAGCGGCAAAGGTAACCTTCTTGAGCTGGCCATCGATGCCGCAAGGAAAAGAGCTACTTTAGGGGAAATCACAGAAGCTATGGAAAAGGCATTCGGAAGACATAAAGCTTCCATCAAATCGATATCGGGCGTTTATTCCAGTATTGCCAAGGATGACGAGGCTTTTAAACAAGCCGCGGTCTTGGCGGATAGGTTTGCCGCACTGGAAGGGAGAAGACCAAGGATCATGGTTGCCAAGATGGGTCAGGACGGCCATGACCGGGGAGCCAAAGTCATTGCAACCGGATTTGCGGACTTGGGCTTCGATGTAGACATAGGCCCTTTGTTCCAGACTCCCGAAGAGGTGGCGGATCAGGCAGCTGAAAATGACGTGCACGTCGTAGGGATCTCTTCGTTGGCAGCAGGGCATAAAACCTTAGTTCCCCAAATGATCAACAGGTTGAAAGAAATAGGAAGGGAAGACATCCTCATCATTGTAGGTGGCGTCATTCCTCCCAAAGACCATGACTTTTTGTATGCATCTGGGGTGGCCTCTATTTTTGGTCCGGGCACAGTCTTACCAAAAGCCGCCATAACTATTCTTGAAAAGCTTATGGTGGAAGGTTAATGGCCCAATGGATACTATCTGTTCAGAGGTGTTTTCTGCCTTGGCTCCCTTTGAGTCGAGGCAGGCCTTTGGTTATATTGGAAGAAATAGGTCGGGGATGATGAAGTAGCAAGATTTTTTCGTATTATAAGGCTTTATTTGCCCGAAATAGACCTATAATACCAGCCACCATGCAAAAAAGACTGTCAATTAAAGCCATTGCCAAAGATCTTTGTATTTCTCCCACCACCGTTTCATTTATATTGAATGACAAAGCCTTGGACAAACGCATCAGCCAGGCATTGATTGACAAGGTAAAGGACCACATAAATAAAATCGGATACCACCCCAACCAATTAGCAAAAAACCTTCGTACAGGCCAGTCCAAGATGATCGTTTTGATGGTTGAGGATATTTCAACCCCCTTTTTTGCAGCCATTGCAAAGGTTATTGAACAATTAGCTTATAAGAAAGGCTATACGTTGATCTACTGCAGCACCGGTGATGACCCAGAAAAAACTCGTGAGCTCCTTCAGCAATTCAGTGATCTAAGGATCGAGGGGTACATCCTCAGCCCTCCTTTGGGACTGGACCCTCTGGAAATCAACCAACTGATCAAAAACGGAGATGCGGTTGTCCTTTTTGGCCTGCAACTGCCGGAGGTGGAATGTTGCCGTGTCAAACTGGATCATCTCCAAAGTACCGATTTGGGGATGCAGCTTGCCCTTCGGCTGACACAACTTCTTTTCGGTTTAATTGAAAAGCCAGAAGTTCGTGAAAATCATCATGTTCAACTTTCTGCTGTGATAAAGGAAAAGGAATTTATAGGCCAACCTGTGAATTTACCGTAGTTTATTATTCTACCTCTTAGCTTTCCAATAGCTTTTCCCCGCCGTAAAGAGAACGATCAAGTATTGATAATTTTAATCTATAGGAGAAAGCGGTTGATTCTTCTAAATATTCACAAGAAGAGAAGACTGAATTACGAAAATTTTATTTAAAATATCGTTTTCTTACGAAAACATTATCTTATAAGAATCCTTAGTAAAATATTTTTTACCAAGAGCGTGATTTGTTAGGAATTACACATCAATTTTTCGTCTTAGGGACCCTTATTTTTTTAAATCTCTTTTCATTCCTTGCTAAATGGGTTTAGCTTTACTTGATTTTAACATATTTTAAGGAAGGCAAGTCCAACTTAAAGGACTGTTGAAATTGGTTTTCAAAAAATTTTATCAACGCAACCCAAAAATTTAATGAAAAAAAAGTTATCCATTACTACGTCTTCACGTGGTAATAACTACTCGGGTAATGGCTGGCTGAGAGGATCCGTCCTTTTGGCTTGTCTTACAGGTGCAACGGCTTCCTTCACACAGGCTGAAGGAATGGCTTCAAAAGCCGCTGCCTTGAAAGGCGAAAATTTGACGTTGGCCACTGAGATGCTGCAGGCACGGGCCGTAGAGGTGAAAGGTACTGTGACGGATGAGTCAGGCGAACCGCTTCCGGGAGTTTCAATTTTAGAAAAAGGGACGACCAATGGCACGGTAACTGACCTCGACGGCCAGTTTACGCTTAGCGTGGCTTCCAACGAATCCATTCTTGTATTCAGTTTTAT
>DATGMS010000336.1:0-5753 GCA_035307285.1 Cyclobacteriaceae bacterium | reverse complement strand
GGAATGCTCAGGCAGGTTCTTGCCAACTACTTCGGATGTGATTCGACAAATGTTGATTTTAAAAAGGGCATAAATAATAAACCGTACATCGATCATCCCTATCCTTTGCCGTTTAATGTTTCCTATTCCCACAATTACGTTGTTATTGCTCTCTCCTCAGCTGACATCGGAGTAGATATAGAATTTATCCATCCCGAATTTAACTATCCTCCATTGTTGGAAGCCTGCTTCATGGAGAAGGAAATCCAGGCCATTTCTTTATCTCCAATACCGCGGAGAAGCTTTTTCCAATTCTGGACCAGAAAAGAAGCTTTGTTGAAAGCGACGTCTTTAGGATTAGATGACTATTTAACCGACTTTAGTTGCTTGGACGGATATCAGCCTATCCCGCCGAACCTGCACACAAGCGTGGATTGGAAAGTAAAAAGCTTTCTATTGGAAGATTCCTATTGGATAAGTCTTGCTCAAAGGAACTCCCGAGCTATCCGGTTTATCGATGCCCACAGCTATTTTTTAAATTAATTCATTACCTTGGATAAGGTTACTCAAATAGCCGCGATTCTAATACAACATGGGCATCATCTTTAAAGATACATGCCGTTCGTATTGATACAACAATAACATTCCACCATTGAATACTGACGTAAACCTGGTCGAGCTTCATCATATCACACATGCTTTTGGTGATCATAGGGTGTTATCGGATGTGACGCTTTCCTTCGAAAAAGAGCGCATTACAGCTATACTGGGCAAGAGCGGGAGCGGCAAATCCACCCTATTGCAGCTCATTAACGGTATGATTCGACCGAACGGTGGACAAGTCATGCTCCAAGGAAAGCCGCTGGACTACAGAAATATCCATACTGTAAGGCTACAAATAGGCTACGTAGTTCAACATGTAGGATTGTTCCCGCACATGACCGTCCGCGATAACATCATGTTGTTGGGGAAGATCAGCAAGATGTCCCTGCCTGCAATCATCCAAAGGATGAAGATGTTAATGGAAATGGTCCGCCTTCCCCTCTCCTACTATGACAAGTATCCGTATCAACTATCAGGCGGAGAACAACAACGTGCGGGACTCTGCCGCGCCATGCTACTACATCCTTCCCTTTTGTTGATGGACGAACCATTTGCATCGCTTGACTATGCTACCAAACAAGGCATTTACCAACACTTATTGGAGATCCAAAAAACAGAAAGCAGGACTGTGGTGATCGTAACCCATGATTGGGAAGAAGCCATAAAATTAGCAGATCATTTTGTATGGATTGCCGATGGAACGATAAAGGCATCGGGGGACAAATCACAATTGATAACCTTAAAAAACACTTACCTGTCCGAACCATGAGGAAAAAGATGAGTTGTCTTATTCTTTATTTATTACTATGGATCCCTTTAGGATCAACCGCTCAGTCGGGGGAAAAAATTACCGTTGGCGCAAAGCATTTCAATGAAGGATATTTGTTAGGAGAAATGATAGCGTTGATCCTGGAAGATGCCGGCTTTAAGGTGGATAAAAGATTTAACCTAGGAGGTACCGCCGTAAGCTTTGAAGGATTGAGAGTCGGTGCAATAGATGTCTATCCGGAATATACCGGTACCATTTCCGCCGAAATTCTCAAGATAAAGGATACACTGTCACTTGATCAGCAAAGAGAGCGGGTAAAAAAGAATTTTGGCCTCGAAATTTCGGATCCTTTTGGATTTAATAATACTTATGCCCTATTAATCAAGAAGGATAAGGCGAACGAATTAAACATTTCAAAAATTTCCGACCTTAGGAACCACACTGCGCTTCGGCTGGGTTTAAGCCATGAATTTCTTAAACGTCAGGATGGCTGGGGAGCCCTTTCTGTCTTCTATGATTTGCCCCAATCCCCCACCGCTCTTGAACATGGCATTGCCTATCAGGCCATATTAGAAGACAACATTGATATATTGGATGCCTATTCCACTGATGGTGAAATAGACCGGTATGACCTTCTCCTACTTAAGGATGACAGGGATTTCTTCCCCGATTACCAAGCCGTTTCCTTCTACAGGTCTTCCCTTCCTACCAAAGCGAAGGATGCGTTATCCAAGCTTACTTCTTCTATTTCGGCCGACGAAATGCAGGAGCTTAATTCTTTGGCTTTGTTTGAAAAGAAAAGCCACGCAGAGATAGCCCATGATTTTCTGGTCAAAAAGAAGATTATAGAGGAGGTCGCTTTTATCCGCTTAGACAAATGGGTAGAGATTTTGGACAAAACCTGGGTACATCTTAAACTTACTTTTCTGTCTCTTTTGGCAGCCATGCTGTTAGCCTTGCCTTTGGGAATCTTCCTGTATCGTTACCCGGGGTTTTCCAACAGCGTATTATACGTGGCCGGTATCATGCAGACCATTCCCTCCATCGCCTTATTGGCATTGATGATTCCCTTATTTGGGATTGGCATGCTTCCCGCTCTTATTGCGTTGTTCTTATATGCCCTGCTCCCCATTTTAAGAAACACCGTCTTGGGATTATTCACGGTAGATCCCCAACTTAAAAAAGTGGCCTCCGCGATTGGGTTGACCGATTGGCAACGATTGCGACAAGTAGAATTACCATTAGCCATGCCTTCGATACTTGCAGGTGTCCGGACAGCAGCCGTCATTACAGTGGGAACCGCCACGTTAGCGGCATTTATCGGAGCAGGGGGGTTGGGTGAATTTATTGTAACAGGGCTTGCCCTGAACAATACCAGCCTGATCTTAAAAGGAGCCATTCCTTCAGCCCTACTCGCCATTGTCATCGAATTGCTGTTTGAAGGAATAGAGCGTCTAGCGATACCACGGCATCTGCGACAGAAAATCTAGTTCAACCTTCTAAATTACAAAAAGACAATTTCGTAGCCCGCCCTTCGCGACATCTATTAATAAACGCATACCTATCTTAGCCCATTAGTTTTCTGAATATCCAGAAAATTAAAACGATCACCAATACCACTACGATCACCCCCATCCAAACACCGGCTTCAAAAATATCTCCCACCAGTTCACAGCCTGTCATAGTAGTGGCCAAAAAGACAAATACAAGAAGTCGGGAGATTTGTAAATTTTTCATGATGAGGCATTTTATGGGTGAATGCGGTACCAAACCCTCGGTAACGCTGATGAAATTCTATCAAAAGCGGTGCCATTGCTATAACGGGATTTGTGTTCCAAAAGGCTTCTAATAGAAAAGGGAGAACATCTCGTCGAATTAGGGAACGACCATACCTTGTCCTAAACAAAAATGCATGTAACTTTAAGCATGAATTTCACGAACCATCCTGTTCTTTCAGAAGATCTTCCAAGTGTAGAGGAGGTAGAGTTTCAACCATTGGAAGATAATTTTGTTGTGGTGGAGAGAATCTCGTTATCTATTTATATGGCGATATTCTTGTTTATTAGCCTGATGATTTTATATTTTATTGACGATCTTCAGTCTCCGCTCATCCTCGTTTCCTTTCTGACTTTCTATGTGCTGTTCGCTATTTTTAGGTTTATCGCTATTACCATAAATTTCAAGTACAGCGGCTATGCCCTTAGGGAGAGGGATATCTTGTATAGAAATGGTTGGCTCAAAAGAAAAACCAGAGTGGTCATGCTCAACAGGATCCAGCATGTAAGTGTACAATCGGGACCCTTGGAAAGAAGGTTTGGTCTCTCGTCCGTTTCAGTCTTCACTGCAGGATCATCAGAAGCGGACTTTACTATCAATGGCATTACTGACGACACCGCTCTAAGAATTAAAGCTTGGATTAACTCCGACTCAGCTGCAGATGGAGACAGTTAATCAGAAAGACAGCTGGTTGGTACCGCAAAGACAGTCTCCCGCAGCCATTTTTATCCTGCTATGGAATTCTGCATTCAATCTGCTTAAAGGTTTTTGGCCCATTTTATTGGTGTACTATTTAAGAGATGAAAGGGATGATGATTCGCTAACGATGTTGTGGGGATTTATGGGGTTTAGTGTCCTTACCATCGGAGGGGCAGTGATTGGTTATTGGTTTAAAAAGTTTCACATCAAAGAGGATACATTAATTATACAGTCTGGCTGGCTTAAGAAGAAAACCTTGAGCATCCCTGTTCATACTATTCAAGCTGTCCACCTAGAGCAAAACGTCTGGCAACAAGCCTTCGGGGTCGCAAAAGTGTCCTTTGACAGCGTCGGCAGCGATGACATAGAAGCCAAGCTGGATGCCTTGACCATGGTAAAGGCTGAGCAACTAAGGCACCTGTTAATGGAAAAGAAAGTGGAATCCTCCAGTGCGGAAGGTGAACTCCGGCAGGAGAAAACCTTCCCCACCTACTCCCTTGGCTTTCCCGATTTGATGAAACTCAGTCTTACTGCCAACCATCTCGAAGCATTTTTTATATTAATGGCTTTGCTACTCAATGTGATGGATGAATTAAGGCAAATCTTTGGCGGCAGCGACTATATGGATGCTTACGGTAGAGACATTATGGGTCAAACCATGTTATTTATCAGTAGCTTGGTGATAGCAGTCATCGTGCTTTCCATGCTGTTTTCCATTGCCCGTACCATGGTAAAATATTACGGGTTTGAACTTATCGACGCAGATAGACGGTGGATCGTTTCTTATGGCCTCTTCGAGAAAACGAAAAAGATCGTCCCTCTGAGCAAAATCCAAGTGTTAAGCTGGAATGCTAATTGGTTGAGAAGGAAGATTGACTATTGGACAGTTCAGGTACAATCCGTAGGGCATAAAGAAAACAAAAAATCAAATATCCGTATTCCCGTGGTATCCTTTGGGCAGGTAAGTGAACTGGTCAGCAGCTATCAAAATTTTGTGGGCATACATGAAGAAACAAGTTTAAGAATCGATCCCGCTTATTGGAAAAGGAGCTTCTGGAGAAAGGCGATGATGATCACCCTTGTTCCACTCCTCGGACTTTATTTTTGGATAGGCGTACAAGCACTTTGGTTGCTGTTGATCTATCCCTTTCTAGTCTGGAACGAATACCGATGGTACAAAAACTTTCGTTGGCAAACCAATTCGGCTGGTATGCAAATCATTTCAGGAGTGTTTGGCAGAAAGTTTACCCTGTTAAATTGGAATAAAGTGCAACAGGTACATCTTAATCAAACGCTGTATGAAAGAAGGCGTCAGCTTGCTACAGTAATTTTTGTTACGGCAGGTGGCAAGATAAGATTGCCATATATACAGCTTGGTACCGCCTCCACCCTAATAAACCACGTACTTTATGAAGTGGAGAGGAAAGAAGAAAGTTGGATGTGATATCGCATCTATGCCTTGGCTGCCTTAGGGTCGTAATGTACAAAGCAGTTGATCCAAATGGATCTGCTGAGCCGGAAGATTACCGGCAACAATCCGACTACTACCGCAACCAATATTCCCAAAATCAAACTCAGAGACATATCATCGACGATAAAGCTGGTGATGATCCAGAATGCTAAGAAAATAGCCGTATTGATCGCATAACTCACGAACATAGAACCAAAGTAAAAGCCCGGCTCCGGTTCAAAGGATTGGCCACAAACCTGGCAATAGTCATGCATTTTGCTGAATTTGGTAGGATGGAACAACATTCCAGGAAACATCTTCCCCTCGTGACATTTAGGACATCTGCACGTCACTATACTATATATCTTTGACCCTTTTCCTAATCCCATGTCTTTGTTGCTTACCTCCGGTTTAAATACACAACTTGATAACGCCAAAGATACGGATAAAAGTTGCAATCAAGAAGGTTGAAGACGC
>DATGMS010000335.1:0-13254 GCA_035307285.1 Cyclobacteriaceae bacterium | reverse complement strand
CGTCCCCGGTCACCCCTGCATAGCCCGAAACCATCCTGGCTGGGTCATTAAATGATCCTGCATATCGTTTGGTTTCCTCGACGGTAAATCCCCTCGCACTTAGCAGTGCCATTTCATTCGTTATCCGCGACTTATTCTGATCCGCCCGAATGACAACCTCATCCATTCCAATCAGCGATTCCTGTAGTTCTAGCTCAAGGACGGTTTCCTTACCGGAGGTGATGAGCAAATTGGAGAGCAATTTTTCTTCATAGCCCAAATAACTTATTTTGACGGTGATTCTGCCAACAGGCACATTTTCTATTCGAAATTCCCCTTGCTCGTTGGAACTGCCGCCAAGGAACGGTTGCGAACCAACTATCATGATATTCACTCCTGGCAGCGGCATGCGGGAGTCTTGGTCGGTCACTTTACCTCTTACGGTTTGAGCAAGGGTTTGTGCCCGAACCAAAGATGGAAGCAACATCAGACTTAGAAAAAAGATACAGGTAAAAATTCTTGAGGATCGAGCCATGACGTTTTAAGGGTTTGATAAATGATGTAACAAATGGCAAATTGCCTTTGCTGTTTAACATCATGACAGGCAGCGCGATCTTTACCCTTATTCCGAGCTAAGCTTTTTTTATAATATCAGGCGACAGGAGGCAGACAAGAAGCACCCTCCGGGCATAGTCCGATTGGCTGAATAGAGAATAGAAAGTAAAACCTGCTCCAATTCCCCGAGCTTTATAGGATCATTCATTCCTTAAAACGTTTTAATACTTCAACAAGCCTACTCTTCCGGTGTTTCGTCTTCTATGGCTTCTATTCCCTGTATCTTTAACCTTTCAAGCTCGTCTTTCATCGCCTTTACCTGCTCTAAGGCATGGCCTTGCCAAACCGTAACTTCGCCTACCACTTTGAAGGGGTGTTTGGAACGATAAGATTTGCTTGGATTACCCGGAAATTTCTTGTTCGTAAGATTAGGATCATCTTCAATAGGTCCAGTCGGCTCTACCAAATAAATCCTGCCCAGCCCTTCGCCCGCAGCCAACTCCGCACCCCATACCGCCGCATCCAGGGTAGCGGTCAGGTAGATATATTTGGCATTTTTCCTCTGTCCATAGTTAGAATTCAAGCCAACTTGAATAAAGTCGCCTATCTTTAGATCAGCCTTTGTCCCGTGGAAATAGGTATGGATAAAAGGGCTTGCTGATGGGTTGTTAGTTTCTTTCATGGCGGCGTTTTTAATTACATGAAGTAAACGATCCCCAGACGGCACGCCGAGGATCTACCTTATTCGCCAGTTCAAGTTTATTTGATCCTCGCCTTAACCGACGGGAGAATTTCGTTCTGTAGTTCATCCAAGAACTGACGAAAATCCATCCTTCTATTCCCGATGCCGTTTTAGAATTAGGGTATACTGCCTAGCAATTTAGTAAAACGAAGAAATTTAAAGAAGAAAGGCCCACTAATTTTGAAGTTCAAGGCCCTGTTAATTAGGTCAAGTGCCCAATTGCTTAATCACCATTCCTACGACGGATTTTCATCCGCCCGCCAGGGGAATCCCGTTATTCCTTTCGCTTTAAGACGTTCTATAATTTGGGCGGTATGGTGTTGAATATGACGGATGCTATTGATATGTAGTTCCAGCCGTGAATATGGATACCATTCAAATCCCGATGGGTCCTCAAGGGGAAGCCCGTTAATAGCCGATATTAATTCGTCTTCTAGCTGTGATATAAAAGAGAGCAGTTCTTCCTTGGTGTGAAATCCTTCTACTATTACTCCTTCTTCAGGGTTCTCCCAATCCTGGTATCCGCCCAGACTCTCGGCTCCTTCAATGGCATTTTCAAAAGGCACGTAGTTTTCGGCTGAGGCTCCTAGGTAAAACTTTACCCCCCAAATTACATGGTAGGCAATCTTCCAATTCGGATTGCTGTAGTCTTCATTGTTCCATACTTCCTGCGGAACCCGCTCAACCGCCTGGCGAAGCATACCGAGACTGGCTTTATATTGTGACGCAAGAATAGTTGCAATTGTTTTGTTCTCCATTTTTTCTACCTTTTCATATTCCCGGACAAATTAGAACCCGCCATTGACAGCCCTATGTCAGGAACAAATAGTGCCTCATCTACATCCTACTACTTTATTGGACTTTTATCGAATTCTACCCAGTTCCAGGAACCAAAGTAACTTCGTATAAGGTGCCAACAATAGCGTGTATAGAGATTTGGTTTACCAAGACAACAGTATAACTAAATATCCGTAGTTTCACGAAAAATTACGTAATGAAAGTGAAATTTTTGACGCCTCTCCTATTTCTGATCCTGCTAGCATCATGCGGAAAAAATAAAAAAGCCAGTACCTCAGGTCCTGACGCCATCATTGAATTGGAACTGGTGGACTCGCTGGTGGTCAATGAGCCCAGCACATTGGCTATGGATGACTATTCCCCCGAGAACGGCTATTATCTGATCAAAGGAACCAGAAGCCGCAGGCTCTACCTGGTGGATGACAAGGGTACAATTATTAAAGAATATGATATACTTAATGAAGGACCTAATGGAGTAGGGTCGAGCGGAGCCTTTGGCTACCGCTTCTTAGACAAAGACCGATGGATTGCCCAAGGGCGTCCCAAGGGATACCATATCTTCAACCTGCAGGGGGAAAAACAGAAAACAGTTCCCCACAATACAGAAGAGCTATTTAGTCTGAAGGTCTACACCTTCAGAACGACCTTCAATCCCTATGTTAGAAATGGCACTCCTTACATTGTAGGAGAAGAACCTAACCTCTTTAATCCGGGTGAACATGATCCGAAAAAAGGCGATCCATCGTTTTATCAACAGGTCCGTACAGTGTACAATTACAATCTAGACGCTGAAGAAAATGAACTCTTGGAGACCTTTCCAGAAGCATGGCAGCCCCGAATAGATGGAAAATTTGTGGGCACTTCCTTGCCTTTCGTCGCCTATCACAAGAAAAAAAGGGAATTAGCGTTGTTACCCGTCATAGGGGATCAACTGTTTGTCTATGACTATTCAGGAGATATGCCTATTCTTAAAGATACAGTGGAATTATCCCACCGTTTTAGACCCAACGACATTCCAATGATTGATCCCAATGAGGATCCTACCCTATCTGATTACCCCCAGTTCACTGATTTGAGAATGTTTGGCGATTATATTCTCGTGGGTTTCCACACGAAGATTCCCAAGGAGGTGATTAGGGAATTGCGAGCAAAGAGCGAAGAATTTTATAACCTACCAGAGTATAAAACCGCATTTGAAGAATATAACAAGTCTTATTACTTATTGGTAAAGGGAGGAAAACAAATCGGTATTTTAGACGAATTCCCGGTTCACGGCTCTCTGAATTTTATAGATGAAAACGGCTATTTATACATCAATGACAATTTGTCCCCTGAGGTGGAGCGGGATTACAATGTCTTCTATAAGCTGAGGATCAGTGAGTAAATTCAGGTTCAGGTTGCAAACGCAGGGGAACTGAAATCCCAAAAATCCCAAAGACAACAGTGCTTCAGCGGTTGGATGTTTACTGTTGCCTGGTTGCTTCCTACTGTCTCCCACTCCTAAGAATCGAAATAATCAGCCATATTGCCAAGAGAACGGCGACAATAAATCCGATCAAGCCTAAGATGGGGATGCCATTGACGAAGGGCGGAATTTTTGCATTGACGATCAGAGAGGAGCCGATGATCATTGCTGCAATCAAAATTGATAAGGAAATCCTGTTACTTATTTCTTCCAACGAAACTCTCAACTCACTCAGCCCTTTATGTTCTATTTCTACTTTTAGGGAGCCGTGTTTCAGCTTTTGCATGATCTTCCTTGCATCCCCGGGGAAATCATGCAAAAGTTCGCCAAAATCGAACAAGGTGAGGTATAAGGATTTAAGCCTTCGGAAAGGATTCATCTTTTTCATGATCAATTTCCGAACGTAGGGCTTCAGATAGTCAAAAAGTGGAATTTCGGGATAAAGCAGACGGACGTTGTTTTCCATGGAAGAAACCCCCTTAATCAAAAGAAAAAAATCAGCAGGTATCTGGAGTTTATATTTGAGAATGATGGTCCTGAATTTTTCCAGAAGTTCCGTTAGAAGTATATCTTTCAGATCTGCCGAATAATAGCTACTCACCAGCGCATCGATTTCCACCAAAAGCCCGGCCTCATCTTCTATAAAACTAATTTTGGACAGGCTTTTGACAGCCTGAAGAATTCTCTCGCTGTCCCGCATTTCGATGGCGATAAACATGTCTCCCAATAATTCCTTATCCTTCTCCGGGAGCTTCCCCATCATCCCGAAATCCAAATAAATCAAATTGCCCCGTGGGTCGACAAAAACATTACCGGGATGAGGATCGGCATGGAAAAAGCCATCTACAAACACCTGTTCAAAAAAACTGTTGATGGCCTTCTTCGCCACTTCCTCTGGCGAAATCCCTTGCCTGACATAAGCCTCTAGATTGTTGATCTTGAAACCGTCCACATATTCCATCGTCAAGATTCGCTGGGAAGAAAAACCTTCATAAGCTTCCGGTACAATTACTTTACTCTGGCGAAGCTCCGCATTTTTCCGAAAGAACACGATATTTTTTAGCTCATGATTGAAGTCCAACTCCAGCTCCAGCGTATTTTCCAGTGCCTCTACAATTGCTTTGAGGTTATAATGCTTGAATTCTTCCTTGTATTTTTCTGCCAATTTCGCCAAAGCCCTTAAAATGTCCATATCCACCTCGATCTGATCGTGGATATCTGGCCTCTGAACTTTTACAATTACTTCTTTTCCGTTATGAAAACTTGCCCGATGTACCTGCCCTATAGATGCAGAAGCGAGTGGTATAGGGTCAAAACTGGAGAAAAGCTCATCAATTGGCCTCCGTAAATCTTCTTCTATAAGACGGATGGCAAGATTACCATCAAAAGTAGGCGTGAAATCCTGCAAACGTTCCAGTTCTTTAATCAGCTCTTCAGGAATTAGATCCGGGCGGCCGCTTAGCATTTGTCCCAGCTTGATAAATGTGGTTCCCAGATCCTCCAACATCATCCTGACCCTTTGCCAGCGCGCCAGTTCCTTAAAACTTACGGACTGGTCGGCATTGAGCAGATCCTTCGAGATGGTGGACTGTTCATTTTTCCTCAGAGAATTTGCAATATCTTCAAAACCATACTTGATCAGTGCCTTTAGTATCTCAGCATAGCGGGTCAGATGTTTTTTTGACTTTAAAGACTCCTTTTTTACAGGCATAGTACTTACATTTGGTCTAAAGGCCTGTCAGCCTTTTGCTCAATCTTGTCCTCTAAGATCCTAACCCTAGCTTCTAACATTTCCATCTTTTGACGGGTGGTAATGTTAAGCTTTTCGTACATTTTATCGGAGTTTTCCTTCCAGGAACTTTCCATGTCAGACCGGGCCTTCTTGGCCTCTTCATTAAGTTTCTCAAAAAGGGCCTTTCCTTCTGCCTCACTCTCATTAAATCTCTCCGAATATTCTTTGGCCAATTCTTCAATCTTTGATTTGGTGAGCGAGGCGGCACCCAATCCCATATAGAATGCTTTTGAAATGAAATCCTTCATGATTGATATCCGTTAGCGGTTGATAATGTTCGATTTACTTGTTGCTATCAAGTTAGCAAAGTTTAATCCAATTGCGTCCAAACCGGGAAATTTTAACCCCTTTTTGCTTTTTTCTACCTGTAGGAGTACAGCAAGTCTCTACAGGAGATTAGCCCATTTTCCTCCACATGCTGTCTGTAAAGTATTTTTTATCGTCCAAAAAATTCTGTTCAACTTCAAACCGTTTCGCAAGGGCGTATCTCTCCAACTCCGGTAAGCTGTATTTCTTCGAAACTTCCGTGAAAATCGCTTCGTGAGCTTCAAAATGAAAAACTGCTCCTATCTGGCTAATTTTCACTTCCTGCTTTTCGGTACTGACCAAATAGCTTTTACACTCACCGCTTACAGGATCATAGATCGGCCAATGTTTAAATTTCGAAGCATCGAAATCACCTCCCAGTTCCCTGTTGATTCGTTGGAGCAAATTCAAGTTAAAAGCACTGGTCACTCCTTGGTCATCGTTATACGCGTTGAGGATAACTTCCGGATCTTTTTTCAAATCAAACCCAGCAAGTAACATTTCCCCTGGACGGAGCGCATTGGATAGCTCATCCAACAGACTCAAGGCCTCTCCTTCCAAGAAGTTCCCCATATTGGATCCCAAAAAAAGCATTAGGGAAGGGTGTTGTTTATCCCAAGCCCTTGCCTCCAATGCCTCATGATACGTACCCTGGATGGCTTTGACTGGCAGCCCCGGAAACTCCTCTTTCAACGTTGCTTGGAGCTGGTTCAGCACGTTGTCGGAGATGTCAATGGGGTAATATGTAAAGGGAATTTGATTTTGATAAAGGTGTCTCAAGAGGATCCGGGTCTTTAAACCGTCCCCTGCTCCCATTTCGATCAAATTAAATTGCTCGTTCCTCTCGACCAAAGGCTTTAGAATATCCTGTTTGTACCGATCAAGAATATCAAATTCGGCTCGGGTCAAATAATATTCAGGCAAGCGCATGATTTTTTGAAACAATTCATCCCCCGTCGCGTCGTAAAAATATTTAGAGGACAAATATTTTTTAGGTGCACTGAGCCCTGCGTTAACCTCGTCTGCAAAGGCATTATTTGTAGTTATCTCCATATTATTTTACAAGCCGAATTCCTGAAAATTGCCATGCCGATTGAGGTGGAAAAAAGTTCCGGTAGGTGTGCCTCGAATGACCGTCGGGTGTCGCCACAGAAGCTCCCCGAAGGACCATTTGATTGATCATGAATTTTCCATTGTACTCTCCTATTGCTCCGGGTGCTTTTTGATATCTAGGATAGGGTAAATATGCGGAATTGGTCCATTCCCATCGCTGTCCCCAGTCGAATCGGCTGGAGGCCACTTCCCATTGAAATTCCGTAGGCAACCTACAGCCTACCCATTCTGCATACGCGGCAGCCTCGTAAAAAGAAACATGGGCAACAGGAGCACCGGGATCAACTACTTTCATTCCTTCTAAAGTATAATATTTGAACCCTTGTCCGCTTTCTTGCCAGTATAATGGTCGCTTGAGCTCATTTTTGGTGACCCATTCCCAGCCATCGGAATGCCATAAATCCACGTTTTGGTAGCCGCCTGCCCGGATAAATTCCTCAAATTCCCCGTTCGTGACCAAAGCTCTTGAAATATTAAAAGCCTCCAAAAAGACCTTGTGCCTCCCGTGTTCATTGTCATAGGAAAATTTTTTGCCCTGATGACCTACTTCGTATATTCCTTCATCTATACTTTCCCAACCTGTCTCCCCCCTCTTTGGGTATTCCGCGATGTCCAATACCTCCGGATGAAGAGGATTCAATGACAAATTGTATTTCAAGTCGGTAATAAGTAGCTCCTGATGTTGCTGTTCATGGTTAATGCCCAGTTCAAGTAAAAGTGTCACTTCCTCAGTCATCCTTTTGGAGAGTAATATTCCCATTTCCTGATTCACATACTCCCTATACGCCATGACTTCGGCCACGGGCGGCCTCGTCATCAATCCGCGGTGGAACCTATGCGTCCGTGAACCCACAGCGTTGTAATAGCTATTAAACAAATAGCTGTAACGCGGATGGAACTCTCGGTAGGTGCTCAGGTGGGGCTTCAACAAGAAAGTCTCAAAAAACCAGGTAGTATGCGCCAGATGCCATTTTGCGGGACTCACTTCTTCCACCGCCTGAACTACAAAGTCTTCCGTTTCCAAACGCTCACATAGCCGTTCGGTGTACTTTCTTGTATCGATAAAGTTTTCAAAAGTCATGATGCTGCTGGACTATTGTTATTTTAGTAAATACCTATGTTCTCCCCACATGCACTAAGGCATCCCCCGCATTGATAACGGGAAGATTATTTAAGCCTACTACAAAGCCCTTTGATGTACTTTTAACGGGAACTTTCACTTGGCCGTAGGGATCAGTTATTTTAGCAATAACCTGACCCTTTTTAACGGGCTCTCCCAATTTTATGGTGGGTATAAATATGCCAGAAACTTTTGCTCTTAGCCATGAACTCTCCTTGACGATAAGCGACTCCTTCCTTGGCACCATTTCATCTATTATACCTAGATAGTGGAGGAGCCTGGAAGTCCCCGCAATAGCCTCATCTACCGAGAATTCGTCCAGACGCATCGATTCCCCACCTTCATACACCAGTATGGTCTTATTTTCCTTATACGCTTCTTTACGGAAGGATTTGTCTATATGGGAGGAATTAATGATAAAATGTGTACCGAACGCTTTCGCTAGTTCCAGCCCCTTTTTGTCCTTAAAGTCTACCCGAATCTGTGGATAATTGGAGAGCATCCTTCCCCCTGTGTGAATATCCACCCCATAATCTATGTTTGGAATGATCTGGGTGGTGATGATATGGGCGATCTGAGAAGCCAAGGAACCTTTGTTATTGCCTGGGAAGCTTCGGTTAAGATCTCTTCCGTCCGGAAAGGTCCGTGTATTGCTCAAAAACCCATATACATTGACCAAAGGAATAAAGATCAGGGTCCCCCTCTGGGGAACAAACAAGTTCTCTTCCAACATTTTTTTCACCGCAACCACCCCATTGATCTCATCACCATGGACACCGCCGCTGATCAGTACGACAGGACCATCTTCCTTGGAACTTCTAATAAAAACCGGCAAATGGATCAAAGTATGGGTAGGAAGGCGGGCAATGGCAATTTCAATATTGATGTACTGGCCTGGACGGATCCTGATACCGTTAATCACCATTTCTCTCATATACGTCCGATGACTTTCTTTATCCAAAATGATCCTTTTAATTTATGATTGAATAAATCTTCTTTTATTCGCATATTGATTTTAGAAGTTATGAATATACAAAAAAACGTCTCGCTGGAGGAATTTAATACCTTTAGAATAGACAAAAAAGCAAAGTATTTTGTCCACGTATCTAATATTCAAGAGGTTATCGAAGCATTAAATGAAGCTGAAAAACTTAACCTCCCCGTGTTTATCTTAGGCGGTGGAAGCAATATCCTTTTAACCCGAGACGTAGAAGCCCTAGTGATCAAAATCAACATCAAAGGCATACAGCAGGTTAAAGAAAACGACGATCATATATGGGTAAAAGTGGGTGCAGGGGAAATATGGCATGATTTCGTCCTTCACGCGATCAAGTCCAATCTTGGCGGAATAGAAAACCTATCCCTAATCCCCGGGACGGTAGGAGCCTCTCCCATGCAAAACATCGGGGCATACGGAGTGGAAATCAAAGAGGTATTTGATAGCTTGGAAGCGTTAAATATTCTCACCAAAGAGATGGAGATTTTCGACCACTCCCAATGCGAGTTTGGTTATAGGGAGAGTGTTTTTAAAGGGCGCGTAAAAGGAAGGTATATTATCACTCATGTCGTATTTAGACTGAACAAAAAGGCCGCGTTTAACATTTCTTATGGGGCGATACAGACGACCCTAGAAGAAATGGGAATCACCGAGCCAAACTTGGAAGCCGTTAGCAAGGCGGTAATTCATATACGGCAGAGCAAACTTCCCGATCCTAGGACAATAGGCAATGCAGGCAGCTTTTTCAAAAACCCAACGATCGATAAATCAAAGTTTCTAGAGCTTAAAAATGCCTACCCTGCCATTCCTGGCTTCGAAAACGACGGCGGAATAAAAGTACCCGCAGCCTGGCTATTGGAGCAAGCGGGCTGGAAAGGTAGGACTTTTGGTGAAATCGGAGTACACCATCAGCAACCTTTGGTGCTGGTAAATTATGGAACAGGGGATGGACAGTCTATAAAGGCACTCAGCATGGATATTCAGAAAGACATCCAGGAGAAATTTGGAATTCTTCTTCAGCCTGAGGTAAATTTTATCTAGATAAGAGAGTCTTCGTAGGAGATTTCTTTCTCATATTGCTCTGTAGCTACACCGAATTTATTGAGAAAAGCAATTCCTTCATCTTCCGGAAGTCCCTTATAGGCTGCATAGGAATACATGAAAACCACCTTGGCGATTCCCATGGAGTATATAATGCGGGCGCATGCCAAGCATGGCGCGAGAGTGACATATAAGGTAGATCCCTCTACGGTAGCACTGTTCTTCACCGCGTAGAGGATAGCATTCTGTTCTGCATGAAGTGCCAATGAACAGCTCCCCTTACTATCTCTACTGCATCCCGTAGTGGGGAATTCTTCATCACAATTATGCGTGCCTGCCGGCGGGCCATTGTAGCCGATGGAGATAATCCGCGTGTCTTTAGCGAGGACCGCTCCCACATGTTTTTTAATACAATGGGACCTTTTGGCTAAATTAACAGCCAATTCCATAAAGATGTCATCAAAGTCAGGTCTGGACATAATCTTATTAAATGCCAAAAGTAAGAAAGAATAGGCGTAGGAAAAAAAAATTAACCGATAATGATTGGTAATGAAAATTTCTGAGTTAATTTTGCATTGTATTTTATGCGTTTCAACCCTATATTTTTGTACTTTAATGATAAACATAGTCTTAATTGATGATGATCCAATAAGCACGTTTATAACGGAAAAGCTTATTTTTAAGAATATAAAAATTCCTTATAGCATTTTTAAATATCAAAGTGCGATTGATGCACTAAAAGAAATTGACTTTATACAGCCCAACTATTTGTTTTTAGACCTAAATATGCCGGAAATGTCAGGGTGGGATTTCCTAGAAAAATTCAACCACAAGAAAAACAATCCGGAGATTTATATTCTAACAAGTTCCGTAGATGAGAGGGATATAAAAAGGGCCAGCCGCTATAGCCAGGTTAAAAAATACCTTTCCAAACCTTTGATTAACCAATCCATCAAAAACATTTTTAGTAGAGACTAAGCTCTGCACGAAGTTCAGCCATAGAAAGAAAAATTGATCCATTCTTTGAGGGGAGCTCGAAGGGAAAAATAAAAAGTTTGGTCGGATTGAGATAATTATTTATTTTTTCTTACTTAGCATAAAAATTCTAGGAAATAACTAATCAACTAAATACTACTTCTATGGCAGAGGATTTCGAAGATGATTTTGACGAACTTGAAGAAGAAGACGATTTCAAAGAGGATTTTAATGATGAAATTTTTGACCCGGAAGAAGATCACGGGCTGGTAGACGACGCCTTTTCTGAATTTGATGAAGATGACCTGGATGACCTCGAAGATCTCGATGAGGACTTCGAGGAAGAAGATTCCGACGAGGACATCGGTTAGACCTCAATCCGTTTTCAACAAGATTATCCTCCTTTTTGGATAATCTTGTTTTATTTAGGTTAAGGCTTTGTCCTGCATTTCCCCTGTGTTATCTTGCGAGAAATACTAATCAATTATAGCTATGTTACTTGAAATATTCAGTTCACCGCTTGCCTCTGGAGCGCAATTGTTTTTACTGATCGTTTGTATTTTAATTGGAGCGGTGGCCGGCCTATCGGTACTAAACGTCAAAAGCACGTTGTTCAAAGACAAGGACGAACACTAGAAAAACAAAAAGCAGGTTTTAAAACCTGCTTTTTGTTTTAGCGTCAATGCACATTCCCCATCAACTTCCTGATAGGTTTACTCAGTACCAATAAAAGAACTCCCGCCCCCATTACGGTCATCACGATAAGCATATATTGATCAGGCATCTGTTGCAGCGCTTCCTCTGTACCTCCACTGGCACCTCCCGCTATTCTTCCCGCAATCAAGTTACCCAAGGCCACGGACAGGAACCACATCCCCATCATTTGCCCCGTGTATTTTTTGGGAGCCAATTTAGTGGTCAAACTGAGACCGACCGGACTTAGACTTAATTCGCCAAATGTATGAAAGAGGTAGGTCAAGATAAGCCAGGTAGGAGCTGCAAGTTCACCCGACGCGGCTATCTTAGTGGCAAAGTACATGATGAAGAAACCGATTCCCAAAAGAATCAAACCAAAGGCAAATTTAAGAGGGGAACTTGGTTCCAAGTTTCTTCTTCCCAACCAAATCCACATCGCACCGAATATTGGAGCAAAAATAATAATGAACAGTGAGTTGATGGATTGGAAATATCCCGTCGGAATCTCCCAGCCCATGACAGTCCTATCAGTAAAACGATCCGCAAATAAATTCAACGAGGAGCCTGCCTGCTCAAACCCCGACCAAAACATGGCCGAAAAAAGAAACAGGATTGCGATTACACCAACTTTTTTCTTTTCATCCTGATCGAGGCCACCAAAAAATATCAGATAACCGAAATAAAGCAGAGCCACTATAGCAATCACGTTATTTGAAGCCGCGGCCATGGCGCTGGCGTCAATAGAGATGAAACCCATAAAAATCAGGAGTATCACAAGCGCCACCAATCCAAAGACCAAGCTGGCCATGCGAATCAATTTTGAACGCTTTTGTTTTTCTTCAGCAGTTACAGCGACCACTTCCTCCCCTACTCCCTCAAGGTGTTTGTCCGTGAGTTTGTATTGGATCAAGCCCAAAAACATCCCAAATCCGGCGAGCCCAAAACCTAAATGCCAATCGTAAATCGCCAAGGTACTACAGGCTATGGGAGCAAAAAGAGCTCCCAAATTAATGCCCATGTAAAATATCGAGAATCCCGCATCCCTTTTGCTGCTTCCTTCTGGATACAATCTTCCGACAATCGAACTTATATTGGGCTTCAGCAAACCTGTACCCAATACGATCAATATTAAGCCTAAATAAAAAGAATTGGTATCTAAGGGGCTTAAAACTGTTCTTTCTAATGTTTCTGGTTCGAACAGAGAAACTAAACCCGGGAAGGCCATGGTAAAATGTCCGATAGTGATGATGATCCCGCCGTACCAGACCGACTTCTTTAGACCAAAAACCCTATCGGCGAGCCACCCACCGGGCAACGCCAACAAATATACTCCCATGGAATAAAGACCGTAAACCGCTCCGGAGGTTTTGTCGTCAAACCCCAAACCTCCGTCTACAACAGCAGTAGTCATAAACAGGATTAAGAGAGCCCGCATCCCGTAGTAACTGAAGCGCTCCCACATCTCTGTAAAAAACAAGGTCATTAACCCTTTTGGGTGCCCAAATATTTGAGGTCCTTCAAATAGGTCGTCAGGGGCATTTTGCCTGCCTATAAATTTGTCACTGCTTTCCGACATTAGCTATTTAATGATGATGATGATTTTATTCAAGTGACGCAAGATATAAAAAAACACCATGTAATGTTTCCTTTTTGAGCAAAGACAACTCCTTTTTGC
>DATGMS010000334.1:0-14769 GCA_035307285.1 Cyclobacteriaceae bacterium | reverse complement strand
GGCTTATCTAGTCTACGCCAACAACGGCACATTTAACAGCTTTGACAATACCAAAAGTACGGACAGGAGGATTGACCATGTATTTGTAACCCCAGATGTCAATGTGAAGAAATTCGGCATTTTGACGGATACTTATAAGAGCAGGTTCCCGTCAGATCATTTTCCGGTTTTGGTGGAGGTGGAGTTTTAGAAGAATTGGCCACATTGTCTGCACAATTCCCCCTTCATGTTGTCGTTTTTCACCCCATGGTAGCAGTAAATAGTGGGTATATTTGTACTGTAGAGCTACTCATTTCGTTGTAAGCATGAGAAGGATTGAGGTATTTAAAACCAATGTTATTTTGTCTAAGGATGCCAAAACAATAGTCGAGGCTTTGGCGAGAGCCGGTCAAGGCCAAAAGGCGAATTTTGATCTTGAAGACTGCGATAAGATCCTTAGGGTCCAGTTTAGCGATGTCCGGGACATCAATATCGAAAAGATATTGGACATCGTAAAGGAAGCCAATTTTGAGATTGAAATCTTAGAGTAGACCAATACACCTAATTGCTCTGTACGGCAGAATCTTAGTCTTCATTGATAAGTAGGAAATAAAACAAGATGTTACATGAAAACGGCGATCATCACAATTTTCCTGTTTTTTGTGCATTTGACGCTTTTTGCCCAACAGAAAGAGGCCGTTTTTAGAAGTGGTGGAGGGTATGTGTTTGCTGGAACGGATTTTATCCATACTGCTTCACTCGATAGATCCCTTCGACAGTATCATCTCCCTGAATTTGGCGGCGCCAGAAATGCCACTACTTTCGGAGCAGGTGGAGGAGTATTTATCAATCGCTTTTTCTACGGGGGAGAGGGAGCAGGACAGGTCGGACTGTCAGCTTCTAATGACTATTACCACTCCAAAATATATGGTGGTCGCGGATCAATTCATGTGGGATATGCATTAATTCAAAATTCTACATTTGCCTTTTATCCAACTTTTGGGGCGGGGGGCGGAGGAACGGCCATGCGTTTGGATGAAGGAGCTTCTTTCTCGGAGGATAGGGATGGATTGTTGTTGGATCCAGACACTAAACTTCATACAGCCTACATGCTACTAAAATTAGGGCTGAACGGTGATTTCTTTTTTGGATCCAACAAAAACAAAACTGGAGGTATGATGTTGGGTATAGCCGCCGGTTATCAGCTGGCGCCGCTAGTTTCCCGATGGGAATACGATGATCATTCAGTCCCAGAACTGGATAAGTATGATCCCTCGGGCTTTTATCTGAGGTTGAAGGTTGGCTGGGCAAAGGGTAGGCCTTGATTCCTAAATCATTTTTTTAAGCAGGTAAAATACATTAGGATATTTCCATGATAATATTCCAATGTATGCCAAAATGAATTCAAGGGCACTGAAGCCCAGCTTTTGCTGAGCCTGTTTTAAACTGGACAGATTGAGCTAGAAATTACGCTTTTACCAAAAACGGAATTGTGAAACATAAAACAATACTTAATAATATGATTTACATCACCCAGCTTATTTACATAAAAGACGGACAGGAGGCTGTATTTCACCAGTTTGAGGATGTAGCGATCCCCTTAATTGAAAGATATAACGGCCGCCTTTTGCTCCGGTTGAGGCCTGATCAGGAATCGTTTGTTGAGATTAACGTAGACAAGCCCTATGAGTTACATCTGGTAGAGTTTCCGAAGGAGAGTGATTTTAATGGATTTATGCAAGATGAAGAGCGAAGGAAATTTTTACATCTTAAGGAACAGGCGATAAGGTCTGTGGTGCTAATAAAAGGTGAAAAGCTGTAAAATACCCGCAAGTGGAGGTGAAATACCAGCTTAACTTATTTGAAAAGCGTAGCTTAGCTGAACTAGGAACTGCTGCTCTTTTTTAAGAAGTCGAATAGTTTCTTCCTACACCCCTGATCAATATTTCGCCTCCACTGTGCCAATATTGACCATCCAGTCAATGCCGAATGGGTCCGACACCACACCGAAAAGATCTCCCCACACTTGTTTTTCTAAGGGAATAACCACCTTTCCTCCTTCTGCAAGGTTATTGAATAGCTGCGACAGGCGTGCTTCATCATTGCC
This sequence comes from Cyclobacteriaceae bacterium, assembly GCA_035307285.1. Classification (GTDB taxonomy): domain Bacteria; phylum Bacteroidota; class Bacteroidia; order Cytophagales; family Cyclobacteriaceae; genus DATGMS01. The sequence goes on along the minus strand of DATGMS010000334.1, from coordinate 12,683 downwards.
GCTAATAGCGAGACTGATGTTCCCCGACCCCTTAGGTCTAGGTTCAGGATTGTCAGACCCCAAAAACTCCACCTCACCTCCCATGAGGCTGGAATGCATGATGTTATCCTTCATTGCTAGGGGACAACTGTTGTCGACCTCCCCGAAAGTCATCATTTCTAACTTCCCGCCAAACAGTCCTTGATAGAAAGCCATTGCCTCCCGACAGTTTCCGTCAAACAACAAATAAGCATTTAAAGCTATTTTATTCATATAGATATAATTTAATAACGAGCAATTACATTTCCAGCACGGATAGAATATTCCCGGCGGGATCTTTAAACCAAGCAATGTTCGGTCCTTCGCCATTGCTTCTACACACGCCTTTTCCATCAGTTTCTATCTCGCCTTCATACTGTTCAAAGCGTACTCCTCTTCGCACCAGTTCATCTACAGCGTCATCAATGTTGCCCACAGGGAAATTAAGGATGGTAAAAGTGGCCGGCTCATGGTTCGGCTTCGGATAAACTATTACCTTGTTTCCATTTTTGATCGCAAGCTCCAAAATCCCCATTGAACTCTCTTTTACCTCCAGCCCCAAGGTGTTCTGATAGAATTCTTTCGCTTGCTCTATATCGTTGACGGAAAACCCGCTAAATGCATCACTATTTCTTAACATGGTTTTTTAATGTTGTACATCACAAATCTACATTAAAAATATTCGTCAGAAGGGGGGTATTGCGCCATTATTAAGGGTTGATCCCGACAGCTTATTTCAGTAGTTTTGGCTAACATATTTAATGTAGAAGACATGAAACATATTTCTTTGTTAATCCCGGAAGGTGATACCAGCCTAAGTAATATTGAAGCGACGTATAAAATGTTCACCAAAGTAAATGAAGCGCTAGAGCGGGTTGGAAGAAAGCCGCTCTTTGAGGTACATCTTGTGGGGCTTACCAAAGAGCCAAGGAAAACCCATGTTTTTACCATACAGCCGGATCATGGGATACAAGAGTCCACAAAAACGGACCTGATCATTATACCTGCTGTCCATGGGGATGCTAAAACAGTACTGGAGAACAATCGGGATTTTATCCCTTGGATCATTAAACATTATAAAAATGGCGCAGAAGTCGTTTCCCTATGTATCGGAGCATTTATCCTTGCTTCCACAGGTTTGCTAAATGGAAAAAGCTGCACCACTCATTGGTTAATGGCAGAAGATTTCCGGCATATGTTTCCCGACGTGAAGCTGCTTCCTTACAAAATCATTACGGATGAAGATGGGATTTATACCAGCGGGGGAGCTTATTCTTCTTTAAACCTGATACTTTACTTGGTGGAGAAGTTTGCGGGTAGGGAGATGGCCATTCTTACAGCCAAGGTTTTTGAAATAGAAATCGATCGCGCCAGCCAATCACCCTTTATGATATTCAATGGACAAAAGGAGCATGAGGATGAACCGATTAAAAGAGCCCAGGAGTTCATCGAAAATAACTACCAGGATCGCATCACTGTGGATCAACTGGCAGATAAGTTTGCCATGGGGCGTAGAAATCTAGAGCGTCGCTTTAAGAAATCCACCTCAAACACCGTCATCGAATACATTCAAAGGGTTAAAATTGAAGCCGCCAAACGAAGCTTGGAAACATCCCGAGAAAATGTCAATGAGGTGATGTATTCGGTCGGCTATTCGGATACCAAAGCCTTTAGAACTACCTTCAAAAAAATAACGGGGATATCTCCTTTGGAATATAGAAACAGGTACAATAAAGAAGCAGCCGTTCTTTGAGGTAATCATCCCAACTTTTTTTGGGTTATCTTTGGCCCTTAAACGAAGCGCAGGCGTTGTCTGCACATGTATTTATGGCTAATAAAAAAAGGACACATCCAAAGGAGAAGCTCGAGTTACATCCCCGGAACCAACACCGTGAACGTTATAATTTTAAAGACCTAGTAAAAAGTTGCCCTGACTTGGCTCCTTATGTAATCCTCAATGCTTATCAGGATGAGTCCATTGACTTTTTCAACCCTGAAGCGGTTAAGATGTTGAATACTGCGCTTTTGAAGAAGTATTACGACCTGAAGTATTGGGACATCCCCGCCAACTACTTATGCCCACCCATTCCGGGAAGAGCAGATTATGTCCATCACGTGGCGGATTTGTTGCGGGAGAAAAATAAGGGCAAGATTCCTTTGGGCCATGATATTTATTGTTTGGACATTGGGGTAGGAGCGAACTGTGTTTATCCCATTATTGGCCACAAAGAATATGGATGGTCATTCGTGGGGACCGATATCGATCCCATTGCAATTGACTCTGCCTCCCGGATAGTGGAGAAGAACCCTTCCATGTCGCAAAGGATCGAAATCCGACAGCAGCCCAATCCTCTTGATATTTTCAAAGGAATTATAAAGAAAGATGAAAAATTTGACCTGACGATTTGCAATCCGCCCTTTCATGCCTCGGCGGCCGAAAGCGAATCAGCCACCCTGCGAAAATTAAGTAACCTTAAAAGCCAGAAAATCAACAAGCCTGAATTGAACTTTGGCGGCCGGAACAATGAGTTGTGGCGTGAGGGAGGGGAGGAGAAATTCGTGAAAGATATGATTCAGCAAAGCAGAGAGTTTTCTGCTTCGTGTTTCTGGTTTTCCACGTTGATCTCCAAACAATCCAATCTTAAAAAGGCCTATCAGGAACTGGACAACAAGGGAGCATTGGAATGGAAGACCATCCCAATGGCACAGGGCAACAAGATCAGCCGGGTGCTTGCCTGGACTTTTCTTTCCAAGGAAGAACAAAAACAATGGATTGACTCGCGTTGGGGGTAGAACCAAAATACAACTAAAAAGGGAGGAATACATCAAGCGTTCCTCCCTCCATTGTGTCTGCGGTGGATTGTCCATTTCCGTTTGGTGTTTGGACATTCTAGAGCAGCAAGTATTAAAGTTTTAGGCTTTCTTTTTTGCCTGATTTTACTGCCTTGTAAATGGCATCAATAATTTTTAGATCCTTAAGACCCTCTTCTCCATCCACAGGTACTACCGGTTCCTTCCCTTCGAGGATAATCCCTGCCATCTCATCCATTTGTACAGTCTGGTGGGTAACGTGGGGATGGCTCAATTCTCCCTTGTTGGTCTTGCCTTTAATAGGACCATACCCCGTCGCAGGGTGTAATTCTGCAAACCCATTAGATCCGTTCAGTAAGAATCTGTCCAAGTGGTTCATGGCATAGGTAGACAAGCAGGAGGCAATGACGCCACTGGGAAAGCCAAGTTGAAAGGTAATCGTTTCGTCTACTCCCTCCTTAAATTTGACGGGATCTGTTTTGGTTTCCTGCGCGGTGACCCAGATAGGTTCCTCACCTACCATATACCTAGCTCCATTGATGGAGTAGATTCCGATATCCATCATAGCGCCACCGCCAGCAAGTTCCTTGTTTAACCTCCATTGTTTGGGATCACCGATCCTAAATCCACTGAGTCCCTGGAAAAAAAGCACCTTGCCAAATTCACCAGCATCCCGTTTTTCGATAATTTCCAATGTGTTGGGTTCAAAGTGCAGCCTGTATCCCACCAAAAGTTTGACATTGGCTTTTTTGCATTCATCAATCATCTCCTGTCCCTCCTTGGCGTTTAGCGCCATTGGTTTCTCGCAGATCACATGCTTTCCTGCTTTGGCAGCACGTATGGCGTGGTCATGATGAAGGCTGTTGGGAGTGATGACATAAACTGCATCAATGTCTGGGTTGTCCTTGATGGTGTCAAAGTTTTCATAGTTGTAGCAGTTTTTCTCCGGTATATCGAATTTGGCTTGCCATTCTTTTTGCTTTGAGGGAGTTCCGCTGATTAAACCCACGAGTTTGGCTTTTTTGGAAGATTGCATGGCATTGGCTACAATGTTGCCATATCCACCGAGTCCCATAATTGCAACCCTTAAGATGGGGCCGTCGTAAGGCGTGTCATCTATTTGTTGAAGCGTTAATGGTTTAAAGGAAGATAGGAAGGGTATTGCTGCAGCGGAAAAAGTCACTTTTTGTAAAAATTTTCGTCTTGAGTTCATAATAAATTATTTATGGTTAATTGATTAAGTAAACTTCAATGGCAATCGGAATATCCAAATTCCCTTTTTGATCTCAAATAATTAATAAGTCCCTACGACCTTCTCCTCAAAATGGTTAGCTAATATAGTTTTTTTAGCGGTTATCTCCTTGTTTTGGTGTTCAGCTGAGGTGCTTTATTTGCTTCCCCAAGGGGCAGAAGGTGTTTCCACCTCCTTTGTAAGGTCGAATTCCACTGAAAAAAGCCTATCACTTCCGATCCTTTTTAAATTATATGAAAAAGTGGTGTCGTCTAAAGTGATCCACCATACATTGGTAGAGGCATAGGAGATAAGGTCAGAAGTTTCCTGATCCGCAGGGAAAATTTGGACATGGGACAGGCCTGTATTGGGTGAAGTTCCGCCATATTGGGTTATATCATCCTCTGATCCATCTTCATGTCTATGGTCGTGTTTCAGCTGTATCCGATTATCTTGCATGGTAAGCACCCAAGTCCTCGATTTGTCCTCTCCTACAAAAAAGGGGATGCGGATATTATTGCCTTCACAACTTCTGACGTGCATGACTAATTTCTTGCCTGAAAAATCATCACTTCCTCCCGAAATTAGCCTGCCTTCATAGGCCTTCCCGCAGTGGGATTCGAGATTTTTCCAAAACTGAACAGAACCAGGTGTTTCCTGTGCAATAGCCATTTTTGAAAAACTCATTAATGCGAAGAGCAAAAGATATTTCATGAAACAGTAGTTATTAAATCTAGATTAACCCTATATACAATGGGCAAATATCAAAAAGGCAAGTTATCCTAAGACAACTTGCCCGATAATTTTATTACACAGCTTGGAAAAAGCTAAATGTCTGTTATTTCTGTGGCTCAAGTGCCTTCACTCCAGGGAGAACTTTTCCTTCCATATATTCCAACAAAGCGCCACCGCCTGTGGAAACATAGGAAACATTATCCCCATAGCCAAATTTATTGACAGCCGCAGCGGAATCTCCTCCTCCTATCAACGAGAATGCCCCAGATTTGGTGGCTTCAACTACTGCTTCGGCGATTGCCTTGGTGCCTGCTTCAAAACTGCTCATTTCAAATACTCCCATTGGACCGTTCCAAAGTATCGTTTTTGAGTTTTGAATGACGTCGGCGAAAAGCTTTCGGGTATCTGGACCTATATCCAGTCCCATCCATCCTTCAGGTATCTCGCCGCTTTTAGCAGTACTTTGTTCTGCATCGTTGGCAAAGGCTTTTGAGGTAACGGTATCCACAGGAAGAATCAATTTTACACCATTTTTCTTAGCCTTTTCAATTAACTGAAGTGCAAGATCCATTTTGTCCGCTTCTAAAAGCGAATCGCCGATTTCACCCCCTTGTGCCTTGGCGAAAGTGTAGGACATGCCGCCACCGATGATCAGATTATCTACCCTATCCAAAAGTTTATCTATAATCAAGATCTTGTCAGAAATCTTGGCTCCACCCATTACAGCAGTGTAGGGCTTGTTTGGGTTTTCGATTACCTTGTCTGCGTTTTCCAATTCGGACTGCATCAAATACCCAGCGACTTTTTGATCAAAAAACTGGGCGATCACTGCAGTTGAAGCGTGAGCCCTGTGTGCGGTTCCAAAAGCGTCGTTGACATAGACGTCACCTAACTGAGACAGTTTTTCGGCAAATTCTTTCTCTCCTTTTTCTTCTTCTTTATAAAACCGAAGGTTTTCTAACAATAAGACTTCCCCTTCCTTTAGCCCTTCCGCTAATTTCTTGGCATCTTCTCCTATGCAGTCCTCGGCGAATTTCACTTCTGTTCCTACAGCGCTTTCAAGGCTAGAGATGATATGACGCAGAGAAAACTTATCTTCTGGACCTCCTTTGGGCCTTCCTAGGTGTGACATTAAAATAGCAGATCCGCCATCAGCCAGGATTTTTTTGACCGTTTTCATGGCCGAAGTGATGCGCGTATCGTCAGTGACCTTAAAATCATCATCCAAAGGCACGTTGAAGTCAACCCTTACCAAGGCTTTCTTTCCTTTGAAATCCAGGTCGTCTACTGTCTTTATTTCTTTGTTCATAAGTAAAAGTTTAGTTCTTTAAGTAATGTCTATCCAAATCTACAGGATTATACTATTACCAATCCCGAAAAGCTTCAATTATTTAGCTGCAGCTCTTCTCAATCGGTCATTGATGGCTTTTCCAAAATGCTCTTCTGGAAGTTCTTCAGCCAAAATTACAGATATATCCGCCTCATCCAAATACCTCATCCCAGCGAATAGATTTTTGGCTGCTTCATTGAAATCACCTTTTTTACTTAAGGTGAAATTCGCCGACGCTGCGGAAGAGGTATAATCCCTATCAAAAGAGAGGACCCCAAAACTTGTTCCTTCAGTGGAGTACTTTTCCATCAGTTCCTCAAGATTCCCTAATATAAAAGTTTTTCTTGGGGCATAATGGCTTTTGAGCATTCCGGGACTCTTAGGATTGCTGCTTGATTGAGGCAAGATAAGTACTTTACCGACTACATCCTCAATGGCTGATACCTGAGTACCTCCTAACCTATAGATAATGGTTTGCCCTTGCTCTATACCTACAATGGTACTTTCCAGCCCAACTTCACAATTCCCTCCATCTAAGATGTAAGGTACCTTATTACCCAATTGATCATTTACGTGGCTGGCTTTTGTAGGGCTAATATAGCCAAAAGGATTTGCACTTGGTGCTGCCAAAGGGAAATCGAGGCTAAGCAATAACTCTTGGGCCATGGGATGCGCAGGTACGCGAACTGCTACTAAGTCTAATCCACTCGTTACAAGATCAGGTATGACGCTTTTTTTCTTAAGCAGCAGGGTGAACGGCCCCGGCCAAAACTTATCCGCCAGTTTCTGAAGGTCTTCGTCTATGGGTAAGGTGTACTTGCTGATCTGTTCAATGTTTCCGGTATGGACAATCAAAGGATCGAAACTCGGGCGGTTTTTCGTTTCAAATATTTTGATTACCGTATTTTCCTCCAAGGCGTTCCCGGCCAAGCCATAAACTGTTTCTGTAGGAAATCCTATTATCTCTCCTTCCTCCAAAAGCTGCTTTGCCCGATTAATATCTTTTCCTATCTCAGCCATTAATTTCCACAGAATTTGTCTATCCAATCTTTTGCACCTGAATATCCCAAACTCAATGCCATTTTCAGATTGGCACAGCCATCTTCCTTATTTTCTAATGCACTTAATTGAGTGATTCCGAGCAAATAAAATGCAGCGTCATTTTTTTGATCAAGATTCACCGTGTTGGTGAGAGACTCAAGCGCGCCCATGGGGTTATTATTTCCTAATTGCGCCTTGGCTTTATTGAAATAAACCTGCGGCTGGTTGGGGTTGGAGTGGAGGGCCATGTCAAAGTCCACTATGGCGTCTTCATAAGACTCTAGACCCAACAAGGCGAGCCCCCGGTTGTAATAGATGTCCGCTATTTGGGGGTCCAGTCCACTGGCATAATTATAGTCAATAATAGCCTTTGTAAACTCCTTTTTTTCCAAATTAGCATTACCTCTATTAAAAAAAGGCTTGTAGGAGGTAGAATCTATTGAAATTGATGCGTCGAAAGCTTCTATTGCCTTGTCCCAATTTCTCAATTCAAAAAACGCCACCCCTTTGACGTTATAGGCGGAGGTGTGATCGGGGTTGATTGCAATCACGCGATCCATGTACTCGACTGCTTCGGTATAGTTTTGCCTATCGAGCCGGTCGATGCCCTCCTGAAACAATTCTTCTTCGGAGGGGGAGCAAGCCATGAAAGTTATGAGTAAGGTAATTAAAGTGCAGAATTTGTTCACGATTGAAATTTTTTTGACAAAGATAAGCATATTAAGCTTCCAGCCCGTCTTGTCGGCGGATCTTTGCTACATATTCATCGGGAAGAGGGATGGATTTCATAGTTTTCAGGTCGACCGTCACCATGGTGATTGCAGCTCTGCTGAAAACTACTGCTTCCTTATCTTTTTTGTTTCCAATCAATACCTGCTCGAGCTTAAAGGAACTCGATCCGAGATAAATACATCGTACATAAGCTTCTACCTGATCCAAGAAATTAATGGGCTTGTAAAAGTCAAGGTTGATATTTGCGACAACAGCACCAATTTTTCCGATGTCCCAGTTACAGACTTGGTGAAGATAAAGGGCTCGGGAATGTTCCATAAAATTGAAATACACGCCATTGTTGACGTGCATGTAACCATCTATGTCCGAAAACCGGATCTGTATGGGTACCGAAAATCTGAATTTCTCTTTAACTTCTTCTGGTAATAGCAGGGCGGTCATTATAGCAGGATTTCTGACTTGCTTGTTTTTTCTAGCATTCGTAAAATGGAAGGATTGTACCTTACCACATCGGGTACAGCATCAAAAGAAACCCAAGCCAAAGCCTTACTTTCCGAACTGATGGTTAAAGGCTCATCTATCTCTGCTTCTATTAAAAACCTGACATCATAATGAAAGTGCTGATCAATGGTTGCGTTGGCAGGGATTATATGCTTATCAATATCAAAGATAAACTGATCGACTATTCTCAAAGAAGAAAGGCCGCTCTCTTCCCTGGCTTCATCCATTGCTACCTCCAATAAATTTTCATTACCGTCGGCATGGCCGCCAAGTTGCAGCCAACGGTTGAGTTTTCGGTGAAGGGTCAGAAGGGCATGAGTGCGTCTCTTATTGACGATCCATGAAGAAGCAGTAAAATGCCCTTCAGTCCTTTCCCGGCTAAAGGCTAAGGGGTCGTTAGATAAATCGATAAAGTCCAAAAGAAATGATTGCTCCTCCTCGAAGGGAGTGCGGTAATTTTCTAAAAGGGACTTTAGTTTACTTCTGTTCATATTGATTATTAAACTTTAAATATTTCTTCCACAAACTGCTCGAAGGGTAAGGCGGCTTGGTACTGGTGGTCCGAATAGACCGTCACCAAAATCTTAAGAAAATGGGGGGTATTATTGACTAGATCTTTTTCGATACTTACGTTGCCGTAACGTTGATCTGTAAGGGGTACGTCAATTCTGGGTAAGGATGCCTTGAAATATTGTTTTTCAGTAGTTTCTACCATGTCTCCCTCCTCCCTAATTGTCCTGTCCAAGCTGACCCTATAATATCCCAAATCTAACATACGTAAGCCAAAAGCAAAGAAAAGAAGGGAAAAAGTTTTTGAAGTAAAGGATTCATCAAAGACCAATGCCAGCCCGTTGGCGTAAGGAGAGGACAGGATATGCAATTCGGGTTGATCTTCGTGGCCGGCTTTTTTTAGCTTATAGGCCCTCTGGATGCGGTCAAAAGCCATCTTACCCTCTGCTGAACCCATCCATCTTCTCACCACTTGCTCATCTTCCTCAGACTGCTTGAAATTTTCCTTATGGATGAAGTTCTTAGCTTTTCCCTCAAACAGCCTATTCAGCAACTTGTTGATGTTATCCATACGTATTCATTTTAATCTTGCCGTTACTGGATGTAAGGATAACGCCTTCATCTTCCATTTCTCTAAGTATTCCCACCGAAAAAGAATCTTTTCGCTTTCCTAATGCCGCAAGCAGTTCATCCAAAGAAAATGCGAGTCCGCTATCTAAGGCTTTGATGATGTTGTTCCTCAGTTGTTTTTCCAATTCAGCCTTTCGACGCTCTTTCTTTTTGGCCATGCATACATCGCAGGTCCCACAAACATGGTCACCTTCCTCACCAAAATAAAAAAGTAGTTGGTTTGTCCTGCACAGTTTGCTGTTTTTAACATAAGCAACCATGGATTTTGCTTTTTCTTTGCTGTTAATGCTTCTTTCAGCAATTCGCTTGGTGTCCAGGGGGAGTTTGCCTGCATCGTAGCGGGGAGTCAAGAAAGTAATCTGGGGTTTGTCCTTTCTTTTATTGTAGGCAATAATTCCCCATTGGTCCAACTTTTCTAAATCTTTAATGATTTCAAATTCGGATAAACCCAAAGTTAAGGCAAGTTTATCTTCCTGTATAGAAATGTAGTTAGAAAACAGCTCTCCCCCATACATCCTAAGCAACACCTTGATCAATGGGTCCAGTTGCGCATTTGCAATTTGAAACTCATAAACTTTGCTGGATTCCACCAAAAAATGCAGGGTGGAAGGAGAATAGAAGCTTTCATTTAATTCAATAAAACCTTCCTCTTGCATTACTTTCAGGGCGTTATAGGTCGGCAGTAGCTCAAGCTGATAGTTTTTTAGGAATTCGGATAGGTTAAAATTATAGCTGCTCAGCAGACTGCTTCCTACAGCGACCCTAAAAAAATTGGCCAGGCTTTGGTAGACCCTCCGGATGAATTCAACCGGTGGATAAGCGATTTCAGCCCTTTCCAGTAGGGTTTTGATGTCGTTCTCCTGCACCAATAACACCGTATACGCTTTATGTTCGTCCCTCCCGGCACGCCCAGCTTCTTGATAGTAATTTTCAAGATTTTCGGGCAAATCCAAATGGATTACCGAACGTACATCAGGTTTGTCAATTCCCATCCCAAAAGCATTGGTGGCCACCATTACCCGGGTTTTTCCCGCCATCCAATCTTGTTGGCGCATATCCTTGGTCTTGTTGTCTAATCCGGCGTGGTAAAAGTGTGCAGATATGCCTGAAGTGTTTAGGATGTTGGCAACTTCTTTGGTCCCTTTTCGGCTTCTGACATACAATATTGAAGACCCTGGGACGCTCTTCAATATATGTGTAGCTATTTCGGTCTTGTTTTCGGCAAACCTTACGGAATAAGACAGATTCGGTCGGGAAAAAGATTTGACAAAGATTTGGGGTGCTTTTAGGAGCAATTTTTCAATTATGTCTTTTTTGACCGTTAAGGTGGCTGACGCGGTAAGGGCTATCACCGGAACCTGTGGATGGTGGACCCGGATTTCTGCAATATCCAGATACGGCTTTCGGAAGTCATAACCCCATTGGGAAATGCAATGCGCCTCATCCACAGCAATCATGCTGACGTTCATTTTCTTAAAACGTTCAATAAACAGTTCTGTCTTAAGCCGCTCTGGGGAAACATACAGAAATTTATAATTTCCATAAATGCAGTTATCCAAAACGGTATCAATTTCCCTTTTGCTCATCCCGGAATAAACTGCCGCTGCTAAGATGTTCTTTTTCCTCAAGGCGATAACTTGGTCTTTCATCAAGGCGATCAAGGGGCTGACTACAAGACATATCCCATCTTTCATCAGGGCGGGTACCTGAAAGCAGATAGATTTACCACCACCTGTAGGCAAAAGTGCCAAGGTGTCGTTGCCTTCGGCCACAGATAGCACAATATCTTCCTGCATCGGGCGAAAATCACTATACCCGAAAAATTCCTTTAATATGTTTAATGCCTTAGCTTTCAAATCTGTCGACTATCTATAGTGCTCTACTTGGAAGGTAGAGTAAATTAACTTTGTATGCAAAATTAACAAATCTACTTCATTACGATTTTGTAGGAGCTTTCAAGATTTTTATCCTCCGCTACTTCCAACGCAAGCCACTCACCCTCGTTATACTGGCTTACGCTGGGGATGGAGAGACCCTTGAGTTCAAATCCTTCGCCATTCGACTGTAGTACATAGCCTCCTGGTAAAAACAGATAGGTATCCCTCTTTTCCGCTAGGAACTTCAACTCCAGAGGCTGTGGGTGCCCCTTATTGATTCTGTTTGGAAGTACCTTGTAAGAAATGTCCTGCGGAGAAATCTCTTGAATTCTGGAATACAGTTTTCCCCTATAAAAATGATCTACCGCCAATTCTTTCCCTACCTGATAAATGTAGAGCTCATTGCGGTGATGGTTTTTCCATAAAGCAACCCAATTTGAAAGGATCAATCCCATAAATAAAGACAAGGATAAATAGGCATACATTCTCTTGCTCGTCACAGATAACAAGTAGATACTTGCCACCAGGGCCCAAAATAGCACCATCTCTAGGGGAGCGAAGTTGATATGTTCAATTCGTGCAAGAGGGAGTGCTTGAAAGTTAAACATCATTGAATTTTCTATGTAGATAAGGAAGTCCACTACTTTGCCCAAAACGTTAGCAACAGGTTCTACAAAATATAAAAGCATAAACGGAATGCCGACGCTCATAATCAAGAATGCACCTGGGATAGCAATCAAATTGGAGATCATAAAATAGGTAGGAAATACATGAAAGTAGTGAACGGAAATTGGGAAAGTCATCAGCTGGGCGGCAATACTGACCGAGATGATATTCCAAAAATACGTTATCACCTTGTTGTTCGGTTGCCAAAGTCCCGCAATCTTAGGCTGGAGCAGGACAATACCAAAAACTGCCAGATAAGAAAGCTGAAATCCCACGGAATAGATGATAAATGGATCAAAGACCAATAGAATTAGTGCAGAAAGCGCAAGGGAATTATAAATAGAAGGGCTTCGTGACTTCATCTGCGCCAGACCCATCAAGGTAAACATGGTCGCTGCCCGCATGACCGACGGAGACATACCTGTAATTAAGGCATACATCCAGATAATCATTATTAAGAGGGAGAGATAAAGAATTCGCTTGTGACCTGGAAGTCGGTAGGGTTTGATGAACAGAAAGAAAAAGCCATACACTATCCCCACATGTAAGCCGGAAACCGCCAAGACGTGCATGGTTCCGGCAGTGACGTAAGCCTCACTTA
>DATGMS010000333.1:0-3091 GCA_035307285.1 Cyclobacteriaceae bacterium | reverse complement strand
GAAATGCCCCTGAAAAGCGTCCTGAAATTTTTGTAGACATTGCCAGGCAGTGCAGGGAACGGAACTTGCCCCTCGAATTTATTATGGTAGGGGATTTTTATGAATTGACCACAAGAGTGGGTTCTAATGTCACCATCCTCGGAGAGGTGTTTGACAGAGAAAAGCTTAACGAGGTGTACAGTGATGCACATTTGATTCTTGTCACCTCCTGGCGTGAAGGTTTTCCCTTGGTCATTATGGAGGGAATGGGACACGGCGTGGTGCCTGTTGCTACCAAGGTGGGGGAGATCCCGTCCTACATTTCTTCAAGTACTTTTAGAAATGGATTTTTAATAGAAAATGATGAGCAGGAGAAGAATATTGTTGATGCATTCGTCGAGCAGATAGATAAACTATGCAAAGACAGAGAATTGCTCAGAGAATATAGTAATAATGCTTATATTTTTGCAGAGCAGAGCTTTGGAGAAGAGAATTTTGAACAGGCTTATAGAAAACTGCTCTTGGGAACGCCTGGGGAGAAACTAAGCGACAAAGCTTAAATATGGCAACACGGACTAAGATTGTGAAGTTTCTCGGGGGATTGGGCAACCAGATGTTTCAGTATGCTTTTTTGCTTTCCTTAAAGCAACATTTTGGAAAGGTAAAAGCAGACCTTACAGGATTCGAAAACTATGAACTGCACCAGGGATTCGAGTTAGAAAAGGTTTTCGGAATTAGGCTGGAACACGCCAGTTCTCTTGAGTTAAGGGTTTATTCCTCTGAACGTCGAGATTGGCTCACCCGAAAACTTAGAAGAATCTACCGCACCAAGCAAGCTGAATATACCGAAAGGGAGGAGTTTAGGTTCGATCCTTCCATTTACCAAGATCCTTGTCCGCGTATTTTTTGGGGTTACTGGCAGCATTTGTCTTACATACAAATGGTTGAAAATCAGTTACGGGAAGCCTTTCAATTTAAAGCCTTTGTTGATAAGGAAAACACTGCCCTGGTTCAAAAGATTAGATTCGGCAATACCGTTTCTGTTCATGTTAGGCGGGGGGATTATGTAGGACATCCTATCTTGGGGGGAATCTGTGATTTTGAGTATTATCAGAAAGCCATAAAACTCATGGAAGAAAAGTTGGAGGACCCTGTTTTTGTGTTTTTTTCCAATGATATGGAATGGTGCAGGACAAATTTTCCCTTGAGAGATGCGGTATATGTGGATTGGAATCACGGGGACAACAGCTATAAGGACATGCAGTTGATGACCTGTTGCAAACACCATATCATTGCCAATAGCAGTTTTAGCTGGTGGGGAGCATGGTTGAACCCTCATAAAGGTAAAATTGTCGTGTCACCAAAAACCTGGGTCAATACGGCGGATGCAGATGCTTTTGCTTTAGTTCACCCCAATTGGATCAAGATATGATAATCGCGCCCCAAGTGACGGTAATCATGCCGGTATTTAATGCCGAACGATATCTAAAAGCTGCCATTGATAGCGTGTTAAACCAGACCTTTCAAAACATCGAATTGCTGCTTATCAATGATGGGTCTACCGATGGAAGTAAGCATCTGATTGAAAGTTATCTGGATCCAAGGATCCGCCTCCTGGACAACGGAGGAAACCACGGGCTGATTTATTCACGCAATAGGGGATTGGCGGAGGCTAAGGGCCATATGGTGGCTCTATTGGATAGCGACGATGTTGCCATTCCGGATAGGATTGCCCTTCAATATGATTATATGAGTAAAAACCCCCGTTTGACGATGACTGGGGGCCACGCGGCTGTAATCGATGCAACAGACTCGCCTACAGGTGAAATTTACAAGATGCCGGTAGGTTCATCTGAAATACAGGTGGAACTGCTTTTTAGGAACGTCTTCGTCAACTCCACGGTCATGTACAGGAAAGAAGCAGTTCAGCAAATAGGGGGTTACAAGGGTTCTGGTTTTTGTGAAGACTACCACTTGGCTTTTCGGCTTGCAGAACGATATCCGATCGACAATCTAGACGAAGTGTTAGTACAATATCGTCTACACGACCACAACATTTCGGGTGAAAAGGACCACCTGATGCTGGAAGGGGAGCTGGAGATTGTGCGGTACATGCATCAGCGCCTGGACATTCCGACTAGTAATCTGCTTCAAAAAACCCATCTGTCCTTCATTAGGCGCCTGTCAGATTTCCAGCCCCAATTAGAAAGCTATTTTCTCTTGTTTAAAGAGATCAAGCTGGGCAACCAAAGGACAGGTCTTTTTCCACAGGAGAAGCTGAACAGGGAACTGTTTGGAAAATGGTACGAGCTGATCAGAAAAAGCCGGAGTAAAAAATCGCTGTCCCTTTTCTTCAGGAAGCCCTTGTTCAATTCCTCGTACCCGACTCCAAAGATGTATCGAAAAATGCTGAAGCAAGCATTCGGAGTTAATTGAAAGATTCTAGGGTCAAGGCATGATCCGAATAATATCGTCCGCCACTTCCACCTTTCTCTGTGGAGAATTTTCCTTAACAAGAAAGCATATTTCATCAATACTCGGATAATCATCTTTTCCGATGAAGTGGCGTGCGTCATCTATAAGTATTCCATGAGCTATCGGGGAATTTAGAATAGTCTTCAGTTCCTCCACAATGGGCGTGTTCTTGTCGGATTTAGCGGTAATCCCAGATGAATAATGCCCGTCTAGCCAAAATAAAGCAGCCTCATCAATATCTTGGACAACTTGCTTTAACATTATCCCACTGTCACCTTGGAGCAGGCTGACCTGTGCATCGTTCTTGAAGCGTTCTACAGCTTTTTGATAGAGATCCTCTCCAAGTTCAATAGAAATTATCTTTTTAAAATGTGCTTTTTGCGCCTCCACCATATCCCCCAAAAAGGTCCCCGTTTCAACGAAAACTTGGTATTGGTAAGCCTCCTGATATTTCCGGATGTTGTTTTGTTTTACCACATGCGCCACCGGAAGATGCGTGCCCCAGCTTAGGTATTCGAGGTATTGATCAACGGCTTCCTTGTTGTTTAGATAGGTCTGGAGATCCTTGTCTTCTTTTTGTAATGAACGGAAAAGCTTTTTTATCATGGTTCACCAATGGGGGTATGAATCTTGGGCA
>DATGMS010000332.1:0-7481 GCA_035307285.1 Cyclobacteriaceae bacterium | reverse complement strand
TTGATAAATCCAATCAATTCCCATAGCTTGAACAGGAAAATTGTAGGCTAATTGAATATTTTTCAACCTGAGGTAGGAACCATCTTCGACAAACCTATCTGAGACCATGATAGAAGTATTGCGGCTGATAATAGGGTATTTTGCTTGGGTATTAGAAGGAGACCAATGATCCTCCAAAACCTCTCGTGGCATATTTACACCACTACTATAATCCATAGTACTGGAAATCGCACTCAAGTTAAATAGATCATTCCCCTGTGTCCCTTGGAAAAACAGTGTCAGGTCAAAATTCCTATAAGACATGATGGAGTTTAAGCCATACAGGTATTTGGGGTTGGGATCGCCGATGTAGGTCTTGTCGTCGGCTGTTATAGCTCCATCGGCATTGAGATCCTGATACCTGATCTGTCCGGATTCGTTATAGCCATTCTCCAGATAACCCCAAAACTGTCCAATTGGCCGACCCTCCCGGAGAATATTTAAGTTATCTCTTAACACGATGACATCTGCAAATGCACCCAAAATATCCTCCCCATTACTCAGCTTAATCACTTTGTTTCTGTTAAAAGAGATATTACCAACCAGATCCCATTTAAATTCGCCGGTAAACACGCTGGCGTCCACCCCTAGTTCGAACCCTTTGTTCTGGACTTCGCCCACATTTTGAATCGTAGTGGTAAACCCTAAGGTAGACGGCAAAGTCACTGTATTCAACAAATCACTGGTGTTCTTGATGTAATAATCCGCAGTCAATAATATTCGGTTTTGAAACAAGCCTAAATCTAAACCAAAATCAGTCTGCTCAGTGGTTTCCCACTTGAGATCCCCAGGCAACCTCGTGCCTGGTGCAAAGGTGGTGTAGAGTTCCGTACCAAAAGCTGTCTTACCTGATTCCAATTGATTGAGTGTGGCATAGGCATCTATTGCCTGACTACCTGTTTTCCCCCAGCTGGCTCTAAGTTTCAAGTCCGAAATCACCCTGCTGTCCTTCAAAAAATTCTCTTCCGACATTCGCCAAGCAATTGCGCCGGATGGAAAATACCCCCATTTGTTCCCTTCGCTGTACTTGGAAGAACCGTCTGAACGAAAACTAGCTGTAAAGAGATATTTTTTATAAAAGGAATAATTTATTCGCCCTAAATAAGAGAGCAATGCTGATTCAGAAAAACCGGAGGCCGGAATACCGGGATTTTCGGCAGCCCCTAGATCATGCGATTCACTGATGTCGCTCAGAAAACCTACCCCGCTACCAGAAAGAAAGGTGGTTCTGAAATTCTGAAAAGTAACGCCGGCAACGGCAGAAAATTCATGCTTTTCATTAAAAGTCTTGTTATAGCTGATCGTATTTTCGTTCAACAAGCTCCTAAACTGGCTG
Source organism: Cyclobacteriaceae bacterium (assembly GCA_035307285.1). Taxonomy (GTDB): domain Bacteria; phylum Bacteroidota; class Bacteroidia; order Cytophagales; family Cyclobacteriaceae; genus DATGMS01. The sequence continues at coordinate 6,106 of DATGMS010000332.1, read as the reverse complement.
GTACTGACTGAAGCGCCTCCGTTTGAGTTAATAAAATTTCTGGTGGTATAGGCATCTGTCCGATCGTCCCTGTTTTCAATACCACCAGATATCTTGATGGTTAGATCAGGAATGGGATTGTAATGGAAGGCTGCATTGGCTAAAAATATATTGGCGTTGATCACGCGGGATTGTTCATTAATAAAATTGATCGGGTTGATAATATCAGGAGCCACAAAAGGGTAAGAATTCGCCAAGACCCTGTAGCTTCCATCATCATTGTAAGGGGTCAAGGTAGGTGCTGCCGATATTGCTGCACCGATCATACTATTTCCTCTCGCACCGCCCTCACTGTCCCTCCTATCAGTTTTAAGGTTGGAGAAGGTGCTGGACAGATTCACTTTAAATTTGTCACTGATTTTATGATCCAAGTTGGTTCGAAGCGAATACCTATTGTAATCACTTCCCTTAACGATCCCTTCTTGCCCAAAATAACTTCCGGAAATGGAGAACTGGGTACTTTCACTACCCCCGTTTACGTTAACCGTAGAGGTTTGCATGGGTGCCTTCTGAAAAACAAAATCCTGCCAATCAAAGCCCGCTCCAAATCCCGAAATCTCCCCTTGGCTAAAGTACTCAGCTAAATTATCATTAGTAGCTTGAAGATTATAGAAACGGGCATATTCTCCTGCACTCATGAGGTCAAGTTTCTTTCGGAGTTCCTGCTGCCCATAGCTAAAATCAAGATCCACCCTCGTCTCGCCTGCTACCCCCTTCTTGGTAGTGATGATCACGACGCCATTCGCCCCCCTAGATCCGTATATGGCGGTGGCGGAAGCATCCTTTAGCACTTCAATGCTTTCAATGTCGGTGTTATTCAAGACAGTGGGATTGCTGCCAAAGATGGGAAAGCCATCCACCACATACAGCGGCTCATTACTACCCTGTATGGAGTTAGTACCACGGATCCGGACATTTAACCCCGCACCGGGAGCGCCTGTGGTCTGGGAAACTTGTACACCCGCAGCACGTCCGGACAGGGATTGCAAAACGTTGGTTGATGGGAAGGAATTGATCTCTCTCGATCCAACCTGAGAAACTGAACCGGTCAAATCCGCCCTTCTTTGTGTCCCATATCCAATTACTACTACTTCGTCCAGAGCGGATATTTCCTCCTCAAGGCTAACATCAATGATGCTTTGATCCTCCACCACCACTTTTCGGGGCGTATATCCCAGAAAAGAAAAAACTAACGTTGCCCCGTCAGCAACTGAAATTGAATAACTTCCTTCAAGATCTGTTACGGCGCCAGTCTCGGTCCCTTCGACAACAATATTTACCCCGACTAGGGGTTCTCCATTGGCGTCAGAAACCGTCCCGGTAATGGTGTTGGAAGAGGTGTCTTGCGAATATGACGGTACTATGAATAACAGGTTCAAAAAAAACAGTTGAATGCAAAATGCTCGGAACCAAGATCTTTCAATCAGGGCGGCAATGGGTAGTTTTCTTTTCATAGCGTTAGAACTTGATATCCCCCAGAATGACTCTAGGAAAGGGATGAAATCTCCCTAGCAATTATTTATCGTAAGCAATAACCATGTCCAATGGAGTGCCAATACGTCAAAAATTATATTTAATCTTCTAATATTCTGAATAGTCAAACTACGCATCAATACTCTGCAAGGGGAAAAGGCTTCCAATTGTTGAATTATTTTAAGAACTCATCTTCCTCAACCTCGACATAGAAGAAAAACATCAACAAAAATACGGACCCTTTGCTATCTTATTTTAAAATGTGGGGGTAAAAATCGGCATTCGAAGAGTCATCCCCTCTAACCCTGAATCTTATCAAAAGGAATAGGAACTCCTACCCATTCAACAATTTGTAGACTTTTTCAGCATATTGAGGATATATACTGACAATCGTCCTGCTATTGACCGATCTTTTGTAGAGGAGATCTAGTAAAAAATAAGGCAAAAATTTGTAGATTGTCCTGTTCAATAACCCCCCAATTATGAAAAAAAATGACCTAGAAAAAAAAGAAATTTCCCGTAGATTTTTCTTAGGCTCTACAGCCACCGCTCTCGCAGGAATAATCGCTGCCCCTTCGCTTTCATTTGGAGCACCAGCCTTCATAAGAAATCTGGGGAAACCTAACTCCAAAATTGCGGGAGTGCAAATCGGAGCCATAACGTATTCTTTTCGGAGTATGGAAAGTGATGCAGAGTCAATATTAAAATACTGTGTTGACAGCGGCGTAAGCGCAATAGAGTTAATGGGCTATACTGGAGAGGGTTTCGCAGGCGCACCTGCAATGCCCAGTATAAGTGGTATGCAAAATCAACAAGCCCTGAGTGATGCGGAAAAGAAAGAAATAGCCGAGGTAAGAGCAGCTTATGCCGGGGAGCTTGCGAATTGGCGAGCATCTGCGTCAATGGATAAATTTGTACAGCTTCGAAAAATGTACGATGACGCGGGAGTGAGCATCTATGCCTGGAAACCCAACGCATTGGGGACCAACAATTCGGATGCGGAAATTCAATATGCGTGCAGAAGCGCCAAGGCATTAGGCGCGAGTCATATTACTGTTGAATTGCCCAACGAAGGTGCGCAGTCTCAGAGACTGGGGGCCATTGCGAGAAAAAACAAAATGATGGTAGGCTATCACGGGCATCTGCAACAAACCTATACGGCTTGGGATGTGGCGATGGAACAATCCAAAGCCAACGCAATGAATTTTGACCTTGGCCATTATGTCGCGGCAGGGTTTGACCCCATTACTTTTCTTAAGGACAAGCACAGAAGCATTCTCAGTATGCACGTTAAAGACAGGCAAAACGAGACCAACGGGCAGGCAAACTTACTTTGGGGACAGGGAGATACCCCCATTGTTGAAGTGCTAAAATTAATGAGGGATCAAAAATATAAATTCCCGGCTACAATTGAACTTGAATATCAGATTCCGGAAGGGTCTGACGCAGTGAAAGAAGTGGCAAAATGCCTGGAATATTGTAGGGAAGCACTTGAAAGCTGAAGAGAAGAAGAGAGCTATTCCGAGGATGTGTTGATCAGGGATAGCTTTCTTTCTGCTTCTTTCACCTAAGAATATCGACTTCAAAGAGTAAAGAAAGAATATTTTTTAAAAATTTATCCACATTCAGCAAATTACCCTATACGAAATACCATTCTTTTATTACAAAATAATGCGCTGAAAATCAGGCGGTTTTTAAGTATTTTTACAATAAAATTCTTCTAATTTTGTATCGTTGGAGGGTTTCAGTATCAGTATAACAATAACATCTTTCGTCGAGAACACCCTGCAAAAACTTATTGGTGTTGATTATTAACATTATGAGCATAACTGTCTTAATAGTAATTTTGATCTTGCTTGTCTCTGGGATATTGTATATCATCTACAGCATAAAGGTGGCTGAAATACATGATGGACTTCTTGATGAAGAGTTCGACGAAAAATCATTCGCCAAACCATCGGGATGGAAGGTTGGGGTAATGCCAAAAGAAATGCAAGTTACGAAGAAGGTCGAGCTTGTAAAACCAGCTTCTAAAAACCCCGAATACGGGCTAGATGATATTATTTCGAAGTGGAGAAAGGAAGAACTTTCCAAATTCAATAAGCCGGAATAACCCAGAGCCCTTAAAAATCCTTATTTCCTGCTATCTTTAAGATGAACCCCTTACATGCAACAGTTGATAAATATCACACTTTGCTGTTAAAGACCTATTGGCACTAATCGTATTGTTCCCAAACCTATCCCTTTGGACGTCAAGCAATTCCGCTCGTTCATCCTTGGTATCCGTGCAGGCCAATAAAATAGGGTGCAAGGTTGTGGGCAAAACGAGCGGAATCAATTTTAGGAATTCGGTTGGAGTGGATATTATCTTAAAAAATATAGCCGTTACGAGCTACTTACCAGGTTCTTTTGCTCATAATTTCATCAAGCTGCGTCCTTGTCATTTTTCCTTCCTCCGGATGTTCACCCAACCATTTAAGAAAATCCTCTTTGATTTCATCCGGCCATTGGCTGTCTATCTGTCCGGTGGTATAGGTTCTCGATCTGACCATTTCAATTCCGAATTTATCTTTGAGGGTGACAAACTCGGCAGTGCCAACTACAAGTTCGGCCAGATGTGCTGGGATGAAAAGAACACCCTCTCTATGCGCAATCACCAAATCGCCAGGCAAAACCATGGCGTTTCCGATCCGTATTGGAGTGTTAAGCCCCATGAGGACCATTTCTTCAAGAAAAGAAGGATGGAAATCACGGACAAAAGCATTGAAACCCTCAATCTCTTCCATTGCTTGAAGATCCCTTGCGCTGCCGTTGAAAACCACTCCATTCCCGGATTTGCTAAAAATAGAGTTGGCCAGTGTCCCTCCCACTAAAGTGCCTCCGTCTATTTTACCAAAACCGTCTGCCACATAAACATCGCCTTGGGTCAGCTCTTCAATCGGCCATGCGTTGGTGTTACCCTTCCTCCCTTGATGCTTTATCCCGCGGTCCTTTATATTTTGCTCCACATCGGGTCGGCTGGGCATGTACATGGCGGTGAGCGCGCGGCCTACCACGGTGACATCATCATGGACCCTCTTCCAGTTGCCTTCAAACTGGTTGGTGTATCCCTCATTTTTTAACACAGTCCAAGCATCGTCAATGGCAATCTTTTTAGCGCGATCAAGCAGATCGTCCGAAATCTTAGGCCGTCCGTCCTCAAAACGTTCCCCCTGCCACTCAGAGGTCAAGAAAACCAACTCTTCTCTAGATATGGTCTGAGCAGACAACGTATTTTCAATGCAATAGATAAAGGCAACGGCGGACAACAAAAGCGTTTTTAAATTCATTATTCTTCTATTTTTTATTCTTTTATGATTTATTGGAAATGACTAAAACAGAGTTACTCGCTGCTATTTCCAGTTCGACTTTGTCAATGCGGCCCAATGCTATTTTTCCAAATAGACTTCAATTTGTTCTTTTGTCACGACCAATTCCTTAGGGTATCGGGAAATCCATTCCCTGAATTCATTTTTTATTTGTTCAGACCAATCCCCATGGACCTCTCCGGAAGGATATTTACCTTGCTGAAGGAGTACTCGCTCAAATTCGTCGCGTAAACCGACCATCTCAGAAGCGGAAACCAATCCTTCCACCAGATGCGCCGGAATAAAGACCGTTCCATATTCATTTGCAAATACGATGTCGCCCGGGAATACAGTTACTTCTCCTATTCGAATGGGTGCATTGATGGAAGTAGGGGTCATGTCTCTGATATAGGAAGGATCATGACCTTTTACCCAGGCATTAAATCCATCGGTAGCTTTCAATTCCTGCATATCTCTGACGGAACCATAAAACACTACACCTTTTCCTGTTTTCCCATAAATGGAATTCCCTAAACTTGAACCGATCAATGTCCCATCTTTTACCTTGCCGTATCCATCGGCAACATAAACGTCACCCTTGGTAAGAATATCAATAGGCCAGATATTGATGCCGCCTTGTTGAGAACGACCTTCGGCTTTTCCCTGCGCCCTGACGAGGCTGTCCAAATCAGGCCTGGAAGGCATAAACTGAGCAGTAACCACACGTCCTACCATAGTTTCCCCGGGTTTTAAAATCACCCAATCTTTTTCAACTTGGTTGCGGTAGCCCTTGTTGCCTAGATAACCCCAAATCTGCTCCAGTGTCGCATTCTCCAACCTCTCAAGAACAAGATCCGGTACATGGGGACGGCCGTCTTCCAGACGCTCCCCCTTCCAGTTCGAGGTGAGTGTTTTGATGTATTCAGGAGAAGATCCCAGTCTTTGGGCATGGGCAATTTGACTACTTAAAATCAGTAGCATACTTAATATTAGCGTCCTATACATGCTTTGAAATTGTAATTTTAGTGGTGGGTTAATAGGAGTAAATTCGCCGGGAATACGCGGGAAAATAGTTCCCACAGATAGCGCCAGAACACAGTGGAACGGATGTTATCTGTGGGAAACATTTTCTACAACCTTATTCTGAGAAATAGTGAATAATTAACTCCAAGTCCTGTCGTGTGAACGTCTTTCGTCCCACTCCGGGGTAGGCTCAAAGTAGCTTTTCGTACTCGGATGAAGGTGTT
>DATGMS010000331.1:0-2542 GCA_035307285.1 Cyclobacteriaceae bacterium | reverse complement strand
ATCTTCGTTAAGCTTTAGAATATTGGTTCGGGAAAGTAATTTTTGAAGCACTTCAAATGAATAGAAAGGAGATCTCAGATTGATGTCAAAGATTTTTAAGGTTTGGGTGTCAAGGAATTTTAAAAGGGAATCCCGGCTTTTGCCTTCCCTGGCAGCAAGGCTTCCATAAAGGAAGGCATTTGCTTGATCCACTTTTTGCTGCAGTTTTCCGCTCCATTCGATGTTATCCCATGCAGCCGGTTGGACGATCTCATATCGGATGTTTTCCTTGTCGCTATCATCCACCAGTACCTTGCCTGTTGGTAAATCGGGATCAACGAGAATATGATCCGTCGGGAGCCCATAACTGCGGATAAAACTCATCAACTCTTGACCCTCTTCATCGTTCCCAATCCTTGAAATGAAAGCGATCTCGGCCTTTTGATGATTCAGGTGGAGCGCCACGTTCATGGGAGCGCCTCCCGCGATTTTTTCTTGGGGAAACACATCCCAAAGCATTTCTCCAAAGCATACAATTTTCTTATCCAAGGCTCTTGTTTTTGTTTAGGTCTTGTTGAATTTCCTCCAGTGACCGACCTTTGGTCTCGGGCATCCTGAGATTTACCCAAATCAATTGGATGATCATCATTACCCCAAAGAACCCGAAGATCGTGGCAGGTCCCAGGTTATTGGCGAAGAAGGGGAAGACATTGGCAATCAAAGCAGCCATAATCCAATGGGTAAAGCTGCCGATTGACTGTCCATAGGCCCTCAATTCATTAGGGAAAATCTCGGCAATGAACACCCAGATCACACTTCCCTGCCCAATCGCATGGGAGGCAATAAACATAAAAACAAATATGGGCAAGTAGTTGGCCGGAATATGCCCCCCTGAGAAGGAATAGGCGATCAAGGCCAAAGATACAATGTAGCCGAATGAACCGATATACATCAGTTTTTTTCGCCCGATCCTATCGATCAGATACAAGCCGAGCAGAGTAGCAAACAGGTTGACGACTCCAATTCCAATAGTAGAGAAAAGAGCATTTTCAGAACTGATACCCGCCATTTCAAACACCCGAGGAGCAAAATAAATAATGGCATTGATTCCCGATAGCTGGTTGAAAAGAGCCATTAGGATGGCCAAGAGGGTAATATGGAGGTAGTTGGAATGGAAAAGACCGGCAAATCCGACTTTGACCCGGGCCGTTTTGCTTTCTTCTATGGCCAGCGAAATGGCTTCATCCACACCTTCAGGGTCGGTCTTTGTCAGTATTTTCCTCGCCTGCCCAACATCATTTTTAATCGCGATTAGCCATCTTGGACTTTCCGGTATTTTAAACAACAGTAAGGTGTAGAGTAAGGCGGGCACAGCTTCCATACCCAACATCCACCTCCATGCCTGCGACCAATCTGCGGTGTCGATCAGATAGTTAGAGAAGTAAGCTGCCAGAATTCCAAATACAAGATTAAACTGGAACAGGGCCACGAGCAATCCCCTGTTTTTAGCCGGAGCTATTTCGCTGATATACATGGGGGCGACCACTGAGGATGCTCCCACGCCCAACCCGCCGATGAACCGGAAAAACATAAACGACATGACTTCCGGGGCAAGCGCGGATCCTATCGCGGAAAGGAGGTAGAGGATGCCTATTGCGGTCAGGACAATTTTCCTTCCATATTTGCTCGCTGGGATTCCCCCAAACAAAGCACCTATGACCGTTCCATACAAGGCGATGGCCACCGCCATGCCGTGCATCCAATCACTTAATTGCCAAATCTCCTGTATGTCCCTCTCCGCCCCAGAAATTACCGCAGTATCAAAACCAAAAAGAAAGCCCCCTAGAGCGGCGACTAGCGAGAGAAAGAGCACATATTTGTTGCTTCTCATACAAGATTATGATGGGTTTACGAATCAGATGATAAGCTCTCGATTTATTGTTTAAAAATCAAGCTTTCGCCGAAGGAAAAATTGGAATTGGAAGAGAATATCCGGCTTTATAATTTTTTGCTGTAGGTCGTTGCCGTCCAGTTCACCAAAAAAGCTGACCATCATGGTTGGCTCTAAAGCGATTTCCCAATCTTCCCGAAAATCCTTGCTTACACCCGCCCGAAACGGAACATAGACGGAAGTATTGCTGTCTTTTATTGAGCGCGGATTTCCCAGAATGGCTTCACCAAATGCATCTTCCCCTAAAACACTCATATATCGATCGGTCCTCATGACGTGGGCCACCCCAAGTCCAACGCCGACGTAAACTTTATACATGGCGGGAAGATAGCCGCTTTGATTGGGATTAATATGAAATACGGGCATTACATCAGCATAGAAAGCATTGCCCTTGAACCCATGGGGAAGATTGCTTTCAGCGATTTTTGAAATAAGTCTGTCACTATAAAAATCCCCACTGTTGACCATCTGCCAACCCAAGCTACCCCTCACATCGAAATAGGCATGGAGCTTTTTGTGGTAATCAAAAGTCAATGCAGGCAAGACTTTAAATTTAAATTGTCTAGTAATGCCAGTATTATCCCCATACATTGTTGCAGGTCCTATACCTAC
>DATGMS010000330.1:0-3640 GCA_035307285.1 Cyclobacteriaceae bacterium | reverse complement strand
AAAACCTAATATAATGATGCCCAGGCCAACAAGCATCAAAATGTAATTCATCTTTGAAAACGGCAATGGTTTGTTATTCATTTTTAATAGAGTTCGTCCAAAGACATGCTGAGATATTTGTTGACGGAGCGCAAGGTGCTGAAAAGTGACAGGAAAGCTCCCAATACAATCAGACTCCCAAAAAGCAACATCAACAATTGATTATTTTGCAATAGGTTAAAACCGTCCACATTTGACTTGGCATATTCAATCAACGCTACAAGTAATGCCGATGCAATCAATCCCGCCAGCGCACCGTAGCCAAAAGAACGGGTGAGAAAGGGCTTGCGAATAAAGCCTTTAGTAGCACCGACCAATTGCATGCTACGGATGAGAAAACGTTGGGAAAATAGCGCCAGACGAATCGTGTTGTTGATCAGCATAATTACAGTCACGATCAGGATGAGGATAAAGGCTCCCAGTACTAGGCTTACCTTCAAAAGATTCCTGTTGATCGATTCTACAAGATCATTCATATAAGTGACCTCAAAAACGCCGTCCAAAGCTTCCATCTCCTCCACTATTTCCTCTATCTGCTCGGCCGTTTGGAATTCTTCGTTGACGGAAAAGGTGTAACTGTCCCTCAAAGGATTGTCCTCCAGAAATTTGGTGAAGTCCTCGCCGGTATCAATAAGAAAAGTGGCGGCCGCCTCGTCTCGGGAGATGTAGGTGATCATTTTTTCGTCTTCTTTCTCCAGCACGTAGGGTTTGGAAGCCAGTAACTCTCCGATGTTCTTGTTGGCTTCTTCAGAAATATTGGTGTTGAGGAAGATCTGTATTTCGATATTCTCCCGGATAATAGAAGTCAATGTCTTGGCCTGAATGACAATTACCCCGAATAACCCGACGATAAAAAGGGATAACGTGGTACTAAACAGCACGCTAATGAATTTGTAGCTGCCTAATTTTGTCTTTTTCCTTGGAGTTTTCTTCATTTTGATCGATAAATCCATTCAAAATTAATCAGCTAGAAGTATTTAACCAATCTTATTGGACTAATTCTTAGATTTGAGTGGAGATGAGAAAATCAAGACATCCATATTTAAGATGCTAGTATCAAGAGCAAAACGCCAATAAGCGTTAATAGTTCACTTGGCGTTCATCAACTGTGCATTGTCGTTTGTCGACCATAAACGCTCAAATGAAACAAAGACCTTGTAAACGAGCAGAAATTTATCCATAACTTTGTTTCAGGTTTTCCCTCATTCTAAAGGTAAGTATGGCAATAAATATAGTAATCGCCGGAGCAGGTGATATGGGCTACCATTTGGCAGAGCATCTTAGTTTTGAAGACAAGAATATTACCTTGATCGATTTGGACAAGGATCTTCTTGACAATGCCTCAGCCGGCCTGGACGTGATGACGGTGTTGGGGGATTCCGCTTCATTACAGATATTGATCAAGGCGAATGTGCGCAATGCCGATATGGTTATGGCAGTGACGACTTCTGAGGATACCAATCTGCTTACCGCCATGCTTGCCAAACAGTTGGGAGCCAAAAAAGTTATCGCTAGGGTTCGAAACCATGAATATCTCTTTACAGAAAATAAGGTGTTTTTTCAAAATCTGGGCGTGGACCATTTAATCGCCCCATCTGTATTATGCAGTGAGGAGATCGTCAACATGGTAGAGAACTCCACATTTTCGGATGTTTTCGAGTTTGGCGGAGGTAAATTGGACGTAGTAGGGATTACTCTCGACCGATATTCCTCCCTGATCAACAAAAGGCTCTCGGAAACACGAACCAATCCCATTCTACAAAATGTCCGTATTATCGCCATAGTGAGGAACCAATTGACCATGATTCCGAATGGAGATACCGTAATCAGAAACAATGACCATGTTTTTTTTATCTCAAATGACAATGAAAAGAGTTCTATCTTAGAATTGGTGGGCCAGAAAAAAATCCTGGTAAAAAACGTGATGATGATAGGGGGTGACGATTTGGCCTACACCACCGCATTAAAGCTGGAGGAGGATTATCATGTCACTCTTATCCATAAAGACAAAGAGAGATGCAAATGGCTGGCAGCAAACTTGACCAAAACGTTGGTCATCCACGGCGATTATAAGAAGATCGATCTCTTGTTGGATGAAGGATTGGAATCTATGGAAGCCTTTTTGGCACTGACCGAGAGCTCTGAAACCAACATCATTACCAGCTTAAGTGCAAAGAACCACGGGGTCTATAAGACCATTGCCCATGTGGATACCAGGGAATATATCCATATTTCCCACAGCATCGGGGTAGATTCGCTGATCAACAAAAAGCTGGTCGCCGCCAATCACATTACGCGGTTTTTGAGGAAAGGAAATGTGGAGTCCGTTTCAAGGATCTACGGGGTAGAGGCTGAATTTATAGGATACGAGATTTTAAAGAATAGCAGGCTGACCAAAAAGCCGCTTAAAGATCTGCATTTTCCACATACTGCCCTTGTCGCAGGAGTGATCCGGGGGGAGAATGTCTTTATTCCTGATGGAGATTTTACTTTGGCAATGAATGACAAGGCAATCGTTTTTGCACTCCCGTCCGCAAAGTCCGCTTTAGACAAGCTCTTTAACTAGGCTGCAAGCGGACTAAAGAAGAAAGGTTTCTTGCCCCATATCTCCAATTTGTGAACTGTGGCACAACTTGGATCAACTTTTGCCAAGAAATCCTCGTCTAAATCTTGGCCCCGTAAGCGGCGACTTAGAACGACGCCGCTTTTTGAAACAATAAAAAATGCGGATAGTAGTTATTAAGCGAAGGCAGTGTATTTAATTAAAGAAGGATTTTACTGCGCGCCGTTTAAACCCATTCACCTATAAAACCTTTGGGCCTAGCCCATCATACATGAGAACTGAAAATATAAATTTGAATAAAGTAGAGGAAATGGCAGAAGGAGATCTGGAATTCCAATCGGAACTTATCCGCGCCATATATACCTCTATCCAAGATCTTAAAAATAAATACGTAGAAGGCCTAACCTCCCATAATGAATTGATTCTCCAGCAGGCACGGCACAAGATCAAACCAACATTGAGCCTGTTCGAGCTGAAAAAGCTGAAAGCAATCCTTCAAGAAGGAAAGGATATTGTTTCTTCAACCGGCTTCGACGGGTTGGAACAGCATCAAGCCCAGTTTGAGAAAGCCGCTGATGATCTCCTAAAGGACTTGGACGAGGTCATGTGAAATGATTCCCGCCTGCCGAGTGGTCTCGGTTCATAGGATATAAGGCGAAGTTGAACTGTAGCGGCCTGGTTCATCTTGGTCATCCGCCCAACACCATATCAAATTGGCTATCGTACTTCCCCGAAGTTTACCAAACGATATTCCTTAGCCTCATCTTTGCGTAGCCTGACAACCTGATCGTTGATACCAATTTCTATAGAATTGCTTGGGCCTTCTTCTAAGGTGATGCGTAATTGTTCTGGACTAAACACTAAAAATAACCAGTGATCTTTGTATTTAATTTTAAATGCAATACTACGGAACGGCTTCAACAACTTCGGTTTTATCCATAACCTATCCGGTAAGATTTCTATCCCGCAAAAGCAACGCTGGATAAGGTCCAATGTACCTGCCATGGCTCCAAGATGTATCCCCTCAGGCGTGGTGCC
>DATGMS010000329.1:0-2441 GCA_035307285.1 Cyclobacteriaceae bacterium | reverse complement strand
GACCAAATAATCATGTTGCTGTCCATTATCGCGTGGCAGTTCATGGAGAAGCGTTTCAAGTTTGTCCCTGTTTCTTGCCATGAGGGTGACTTTTGCACCACTCGCGGCCATTTGTAATGCGATGGCTTTGCCTAAGCCACTGGTAGCACCACCGATTAGTGCGGTATGTTCTTGGAGGTTAATTTTCATATCTTTTTTGATGAATTGATTCGATTGCATTCCCTGCAAGGCTTAGGCCACCAAATATAGAGGAAAGCACTATGCGGTCAGTTTGTAATTCTATGTTAGTCAGAAAAATAAAGTTAAAGCAAATCCTATAGATTTTGTAGGCTGTATAAAACAAATAAATTTATTTGCATTATATTTGTCACACTAACTATTGATATGACACAGGAACAGTTTTCAAGATATTCCTTTCTTTTGGACAGAACGGCGCGGAGGGTAAAACAATATGCGCAGAGCAAATTCAAATTGGGCGATTTTGATGTGACGGTGGACCAATGGTTGATCCTGAAAAACCTGGAGGAACACGGAGTTCTGAGTCAAACAGAGTTGGCTAACTTAGTCTTTAAGGACCATCCCACTTTGACGCGGATTATCGATATTCTTTGTAAAAAAGGATATGTAGAAAGGATTCCTAATCCAAATGACAGGAGGAGCTTTCAGCTGTTGTTGACCTCGGAAGGTGAGAATAAAGTTTTGGAATTGAAACCCCAGGTGGCAACGATAAGGGAGAAAGCATGGGAAAATCTAGGTCACAATGATTTTGAAGAGTTTAAACGGATTCTTAATACGATTTATAATAATTTAGAATAGTTTAAATAACTGAGGTTTTGCTTGCAAGACCCATTATATTTGCAACCTATTATTGAATAGTAAATAATTGAAACCATGATAAATACAGACATTTGCATAATTGGAGCCGGCCCTGTTGGGCTCTTTGCCGTTTTCGAAGCCGGATTGTTGAAGATGCGTTGTCATTTGGTGGATGCGTTGCCGCAGGTGGGGGGGCAGCTGTCGGAAATCTATCCCCAAAAACCTATTTATGATATTCCAGGATTCCCGGAGATTAAAGCTCAGGACCTTGTCAATAACCTGATGAAGCAGATCGAGCCTTTCCATCCCACGTTCACATTGGGGGAAAGAATAGATCATTTGACGAAACAGGAGGATGGTTCTTTTACGCTGACTACAAGTGATAAAACAAAAATACATGCCAAGGTAGTAGTGATTGCTGGAGGTCTGGGTTGCTTTGAACCTAGGAAGCCTGTGTTGGAAAAGCTGGAATACTTTGAGGGAAAAGGCATCACTTATATGGTGAAAGATCCTGAGAAATTCAGGAATAAGAAAGTGGTTTTGGCTGGCGGAGGAGATTCTGCGCTTGACTGGGCGATTTATCTGTCCAACGTTGCTGAAAGAGTCACTTTGGTCCATCGAAATGAGACTTTTAGAGGAGCCCCTGATTCAGCCTCTAAGGTGTTTGACCTCGCCAATAACGGAAAAATTGACCTTATTTTGAGTTCTGATCTCAAGCAATTGGGGGGTAACGGTCATCTGCAAAGCGTCACCATGGTCAACAAGAAGAAAGAGGAAATTACTGTTGATACAGATTATCTCATTCCGTTGTTTGGCTTAAGTCCGAAACTCGGTCCGATAGCTGATTGGGGGTTGAACATCGATAAAAACGCCATTGAAGTCGATACCGTTCATTATTCCACGAATGTACCAGGCATCTATGCCATTGGGGATATCAACACCTACGAGAATAAGCTGAAATTGATACTTTGTGGGTTCCATGAAGCGGCTTTGATGTGTCAGGGAGCTTTCAAATTGGTTTATCCGGACCAGAAACTAAGCTTTAAATATACCACTGTTAACGGAGTTAATGCATTCTAAGAGTTATGGTTTTAGTTAAGTTCGAAGTAGAAGATCATGACGGCAACCGTCAGGAAGTAGAGGCACCAGACGACATGGGTTTGAGCCTGATGGAGGTTCTAAAGGCTTCCGAATACCCGGTATTGGCTACATGCGGTGGAATGGCATTATGTGCTACTTGCCACGTCGAGGTAGTAGAAGGCCAAGATGGTCTTGGAGATGCCACAGATGTAGAGTTGGATCAGTTGGAAAATCTCCCCGAATTTTTTCCCAGTAGCCGATTGGCTTGCCAAATACGGATCAGCGAACAGCTGGAAGGAGCTGTATTTAGGTTAAGAGGAGAGGATAATTAGATAATAGTAGAAGGAGCCTAGCGCTCCTTTTTTTATGACGTCACCGCAGGGTTTTGGAGTAGAACACTTTTTGCCTTATAGTAGAGAGCGCCGGTACCTTTGACAGAAGGAACTTAATCCTGCAGATAAGCCTTCTTATTAATGCAGCTGTCTGAGCCCGTTGTGGCATTTTTGGCACAGGTGGTGCTTTGATGTAATAATAGAACATCATTT